>JAJFJE010000156.1 GCA_021774355.1 Alphaproteobacteria bacterium | reverse complement strand
ATGACATCGACCGGGCGGCCGTGTCAGGCGGGGTGG
Source organism: Alphaproteobacteria bacterium (assembly GCA_021774355.1). Lineage (GTDB taxonomy): Bacteria > Pseudomonadota > Alphaproteobacteria > Zavarziniales > Zavarziniaceae > JAJFJE01. The sequence goes on along the minus strand of JAJFJE010000156.1, from coordinate 13,592 downwards.
ACTGGCGGGTCGACCCGCAGCTGTTCCTGTCGGGCGCCGTCAGCCTGGAACAGAGCCATATCCGGGACGTCCGGCGGACCGAGGACTACACCTTGCTGGGCCTGCCCCTGGTCGCCCGGCACGACACCACCGACGACGCCCTGGACCCCACCGAGGGCCACCGTCTCCTGCTCGGCCTGACGCCCTATTACGACCTGCTCGGGCCCGCTGGCCTGTTCCTGCCGGTCACCCTTTCGGGATCGACCTATGTCGCCCTCGACACGGATAAGGATTTTGTCTTCGCCCTCCGCGGCGGCATCGGGGCGACCCTCGGCCCCGCCACCCTGACATTGCCGGCCGACAAGCGCTTCTATGCCGGCGGCGGCGATTCGGTGCGCGGTTTCGCCTATCAGAAGGCCGGGCCGCTGGACGATGACGGCGATCCCAAGGGTGGCCGCTCGCTGGTCAGTGCCGGCGCGGAACTGCGCTGGCGGGTGACCAGGTCGATCGGCCTCGTCCCGTTCATCGACGGCGGCAGCGTCTTTCCCACCGCCTATCCCGATTTTTCCGGCGACCTGTTCGTCGGCGCCGGCCTCGGCCTGCGCTACCTGTCGCCGATCGGGCCGCTGCGCCTGGACGTCGCCACGCCGCTGGTCGGCAAACGCAAGAGTGACGATATAGTGCAGATCTATATCAGCATCGGCCAGGCGTTCTAGGCAGGGAGGGAAAGATCATGCGCCGCGCCCTTCGCCTTGCCGCCCTCATCGCCGCGGGCCTTGTCATCCTGCTGGTCGCCGTGATCGCGGCCGTCCAGGTCCGACCGGTCCAGAATAGCCTGGCCGGCTGGCTGAGCGGGCTGGTCTCAAGCCCCGACTTCACCATCGAGATCGCCGGCCTGGACGGCAGCCTGCCATTCGGCCCGCGGCTGTCGCGGCTGATCCTGGGGGATGCCCAGGGTCCCTGGGCGGTCGTCGAGGATGCGGCCCTCGACCTCGACGGCGCGGCGCTGCTGACCGGCCGCATCCATGTCGAGAAGCTGACCGCCGCCCGGCTTCACCTGCTGCGCCTGCCCGGGCCGGCGACCCAGCCCGCACCGCCGCCCAGCGGCGGGCCGCTGGTCACCATTCCGTCGCTGCCCAAGGGCCTTGCGATCGACCGGCTGGAGGTTGCGGCGATCGATCTCGATCCGGCGGTCGCCGGGCGGGCGGCCCGCTTCCGGCTGGATGGCCGGCTGGGGGTCGACCCGCAGAACGGGCGCGCCGTTGCCCGCCTGTCCCTGCTGCCCGCCGATGGCGGGACCCGGCTGGTGCTCGATGCCGCCCACGACCCGGCCGCCGACGATCTGGCGCTCGACCTGGCCTTGGACGAGGAACCGGGGGGGCCGCTCGCCCGTCTGGCCGGGCTGGGCGACAACACGGCGATTCGGGTGACCATCAAGGGCACCGGCCCGATCGACGGGTTCAAGGCGGCGGTGGCGGCCGAGGCCGGCGGCGCCCGCTTCGACGGGACCGTGACCCTCGCCCGACCCCAGGGCGGGGAAGCAGGCGGCCTGGGGCTGTCCCTGGTCGCCACCGCGACGCCCGGCCCGCTGGTGCCGGAGGCATTCCGCGCGGCCGTGGGCGACGCCGTCGCCCTGACCCTGGCCGCGGCGATCACCGAGCGCGATGTCACCATCACGCGCCTGGAGGTCACCACCGCCCTGGCCAGGCTCGTCGCAACCGGCCACGTCGTCGACGGCGCCGCGAGCAATATTGCGGCCGAAATCCACCTCGACCCCGCCCACCTGCCGCCGGCCGCCGAACAGGTTCCGGCCGGCCTGCGCCCCGGCCTGATCCAGGTCGAGGCCACCCTGGATGCGGCCTTTGCGGTCGCCACCATCGACCGCCTGATCGTCACCATGCCGGCGGCCACGATCACGGCCAAGGGCCGGGTCAGCGACGGGTTCGACCGGGTCAAGGGCGAACTGGCCGGCACCCTGGAGGATCTCGCTTTGCTGCCGGAACTGGGGTTGCAGGGGCGCGCCCAACTGGCCGCGACGGTCGAGGGCACGGTGGCCGCCCGCGCGCTCGCCTTCACCGTCGCGGCGGACGGTGCCGCGGTCACCGGGGCCGGCGCCCTGGGCGGACTGCTCGGCCCGGCACCCCGCCTGACCGCCGCCGGTGCGATCGCCGGGCCGGCGGTCACCCTGGCATCCCTGGAGGCGGTCTTCGGCGGCGGCCAGTTCAACGCTTCGGGCACCGGGGATCTGGATCAGGCAAGCCTCGACCTGGCGCTCGACGGCGCCCTGCCCGACCTCGCTGTGCTGGGGACCGACTATGCCGGCGCCGTGCGCCTGACCGGCTCGGCGAAGGGCCGTTTGACCGAGCCGGCCGTCGATCTCGACCTGAGCGGCTCGAAGGTGGTCGTCGCGGGCCAGGACCTTGGGATGCCATCGGTCACCCTCCATGCCGAGCCGCGCAGCGACGGCCGCTCGACCGGGACTTTCAACCTGGTCAGCGGCGGTGCCTGGCCCGTGACCGTATCGAGCCAGGTCAGCGTCGCAGCCGATGGCCTGGCGCTGTCCGGGCTGGCGGCCAAGGGCCTCGGGGTGACCATGGCCGGCGCCGTCGACTATGGCTTCGCGCAGGGGACGGCCAAGGGCCGCCTGGTCCTCGCAGCCAAGGACCTGGCCGCGCTTTCCGGCCTCGCCGGCGGCCCCTTGGGCGGCCGCATCGACGGCACGATCGTGCTGACCGAACGGGGCGGCGGCCAGGGCCTCGACCTCGACCTCCAGGGCGCCGACCTGCGCCAGGGCGCGTTGCGCCTGGCGACCCTCGCCGTCGAGGCCCGGCTCGACGACCTGCTGGGGGCGGGCCGTGGCACGGCGCGTCTCACAGCCGGCCATGGCAGCGCGGGGCCTCGGACCCTGGACAAGCTGACGCTCGACGTGGCGGCGAAAAGCTTCACCGCCCTGACCCTGCAGGTCGCGGCGGCCGGCACGCTGCCCGCCGCGGCGCGGCTCAACGCCACCGCCGAGGTGGCGATGGCCGGGGTCCCCACGATCACGGTGGCGCAGCTCGACGGGATGCTGGGGGACCGGCCGCTGCGGCTGGAACGACCGGCCACCATCACCCTCGGCGCGGCGCCGGCAGTCGATGATCTGGCCCTGCGCTTCGGCGCCGGCCGGCTGTCGGGCGCCCTGGCGCTGGGTGCCAGGCCCAAGGGCCGGCTGGTTCTCGAACGGATCGCCCTGGCGGATTTTCGTCCCCTGGCGGGTCCTCGCCTGCCGTCCGGCACGGTCGACGGCAGCCTTGCCGTCGACGGCGGCACCGGCCATCTGGCCCTGACCCTGACCAAGGTCCAGCCCGGCACCGACCAGGACCTGGTGATTGCCGCCCGCGATCTCGCGCCGCTGGGCCTGACCGCCCGGGTCGACTGGGGCGGCGATAGCGCGCAGGTGGCGGCGGCGATCACCGGCATCGCCGACAGCACCCTCGACCTTGGCGGCACGCTCCCGATTTCGACCGCTTCGGGCCTGCCTTTGCCCCGCGACGACGGCGGCATCGACCTCACTTTGGCGGTGGATGCCGACCTGGCCCGCCTGTCGGCCCTGGCGCCAGTCGGGGAAACCCGGATGCGCGGCCGGGTCAAGGTCGATGCGCGGGCCCGCGGCAGCCTGACGGCGCCGGTCCTGGACGGCCGCGCGACCATCGCCAACGGCCGGGTCGACAACGGCACCACCGGACTATCGCTGCGCCAGCTGGAGATGAGCGTGGCGCTGGACGGCGATCATCTGACGATCGAGAAACTACAGGGCACCGACGGCGACGGCGGCACCCTGGCCCTGGCCGGATCGCTCCGGCTCGGCGCCCAGCCGCGCATCGATACCACGCTCGAGGCCCGCAAGTTCCGGTTCACCGGCCTGGAACTGCTGACCACCCGGGGCGATGCCGACCTGACCCTGGCCGGACCGCTGGATGATCTGCGCCTGGCCGGCGCCCTGACCGTGCGCCAGGGCCAGGTCGGCATCGCCGCGACCCTGCCGCCCTCGGTTCCCGAGGTCGCGGTGCGCGACCCCGAACAGACCCCGGAACCGATAGCGCCCCAGGGCAGCGGCGGCGGCCTGGTCAAGCTGGACCTGTCGGTCGACGTTCCGGGGCAGTTTTTCGTCCGCGGCCGCGGCCTGGACAGCGAGTGGCGCGGCAAGATCACGGTCGGCGGCACCAGCGTGGCGCCCGAAATTGCCGGCGGGCTGCAAGTGGTGCGCGGCACCTTTGCCCTGGCCGGCCGGGATTTCAGGATCGAGGAAGGCGCCCTGACCTTCCCCTCCGGGCTGAAGGCGCCGCCCCAGTTGCTGGTCGTGGCGAGCGCCCCGGCCGACGACATTACGGCCAAGGTGACGGTCGCCGGGCCCGCCAATGCCGTGAAGATCGCGCTGTCATCCGATCCGGTGCTGCCGTCGGACGAGGTCCTGAGCCGGGTCCTGTTCGGCTCGTCGGTGGCCAATCTGACGGCCAGCCAGGCCATCCGCCTGGCCCAGACCGCCCTGGAACTGTCCGGCCGCGGCGGCTCGGTCGTGCTCGGCGCCGTGCGCGACACTTTGGGCCTCGACCGGCTGGATATCGGATCGGACGATTCCGCGCCCGACGAGGCCAGCAAGGACGGCAAGTCGGCCGGGGCCCTGGCCGGGACCTCCCTGTCCGCCGGACGCTATGTCGCCGACGGCGTGTTCCTTGGCTTCGAACAGGGCATGACGCCGGATTCGAGCGCCGTCACGGTCGAGGTCGAGATCTATCCGCGGGTGACCATCGAAGGCTCGGTCGGGGCACCGGCCAAGACCGGCATCGGCCTGAACTACAAATTCGATTATTGAGCGGCCGGGGGCCCTCCCGCACCGCGGCCAGCCGGCCGCGGTGCAGGAGGCATATCGCTTCGGCCATCGCGCATGGTGCGTGCGAGACCCCTATTGCTGCTCCTGGCTCTGGCCTTCGGTGGCGGGCGGATGGCCGAAATAGGCCTCGCCCAGGGCATCGGTGACCTTGATCAGTTGGACCTGGATCCAATCCAGAAACTCGTGCAGGCCCGAGCGCAGCAGGTCGTGGATATCGCCGCTGGCCAGGGTGCCGCGGATTCCGTCCAGGACCTCGAGCGCGGTATAGCCGCTGCGCAGACCATAGCGCTGGCGCAGGCGGCCCAGGATCTCTTCCACCGTGGTCACCGACAGCATCACCGAACGGGGGAAGCTGGGGTTGAAGATCAGGAAGCCGGCAACCCCGCCCGGGCTCATGCCGCGGGGATGGACCCGGCGAAAGGCGTGATAGCCGGCGGCCGAGCGCAGCAGGGCATTCCACTGGCTGACGTCCAGCGGCGAGCCGACATCGGCAACGCTGGGCAGCAGCATGTGATATTTGATGTCGAGCAGGCGGGTGGTCTGGTCGGCCCGCTCGATATATTTGCCAAGCTCGTAGAAATGCCAGCTTTCGTCCCGGTACAGCGTGCCTTCCAGGATGCCGGTATGGGTCTGGCAGCCTTCCTTGATGCGGGCGCACAGGCGCGACAGGTCGCTGCGGCCGATATCGCTCGGCGTCAGGGTTTTGAACCAGGCGTGGAAGACATTGATCTGGGTCCACAACTCGGTCGAGATCAGCGGCCGCAGCGTGCGGGCGCCGGCCCGCGCGGCGCTGAGACAGGAAATGATCGAACTGGGGTTGTCGGGGTCCAGCGTATAATAGTGGATCACCGTGTTGGCGGTGGCCGCCTGGTGCTTCTTGAAGAAGCGTTCGGTATCGGCGTGGAGATGAACGATCGACGGCCAGTTCTGCGAGCCCCGGGCGTCCCGGCTGAAGGTCTCGTTGACGTCGAGGATGCGGGCGAGGTTCTCGGCCCGCTCCAGATTGCGGGCGAGCCAGAAGGTCTCCTCCGCGAAGCGTGCCAGCAACCTAGCCAAGGACCCACGTGTCTTTCGACCCGCCTCCCTGGCTGGAATTGACCACCAGCGAACCCCGCCGCAGCGCCACCCGGGTCAGGCCGCCAGGCAGCACCCAGGTCGACTTGCCGGTGAGGGCAAAGGGGCGCAGATCGACGTGGCGGGCCTCGACCGCGCCTTCGACCAGGGTCGGGCAGACCGATAACTGGATGGTCGGCTGGCTGATGTAATTGGCCGGGTCCTCGATGAGCAGGGCGCGGCAGCGCTCCAGCTCCTCCTTGGTCGCCTTGGGACCGACCGTGATGCCGTAGCCCCCGGCCTCGCCGACCGGCTTGACCACCAGTTCTTCGAGATGGGCGAGGGTATAGGCCAGGGCCTCGGGCTCGCGGCAGATATAGGTTTCGACGTTCGGCAGGATCGGCTCCTCCCCAAGGAAATATTTCACCAGGCGCGGCATGTAGGCGTAGACCGCCTTGTCGTCTGCCACGCCCGTGCCGATGGCGTTGGCCAGGGCGACGTGGCCGGCCCGATAGGCACGCATCAGGCCGGGCACGCCGAGCGTGGAATCAGGGCGGAACACCTCGGGATCGAGGAAGTCGTCGTTGAGCCGCCGGTAGATCGAATGGACCCGTTGCAGGCCGCCCGTGGTCTTCATGTAGACCCGGTCGTTTTCGACCACCAGGTCGCGGCCTTCGACCAGCGGCACGCCCATTTCCCGGGCCAGGAAAATGTGCTCGAAATAGGCCGAATTATAGGTCCCCGGCGACAGCAGCACGACCTGCGGGTCGCCGTCGCAGGGCGGCGCGATCTCGACCATGGTGGAATGCAGCCGCGGCCCATAGTCGTCGACCGGGCGGATCGAGATATCGCTGGTCAGGTCGGGAAAGGCGCGCAACATCATGTTGCGGTTTTCCAGGACATAGGAGACCCCGGACGGGGTCCGCGCATTGTCTTCCAGGACCATGAACTTGCCCTGGTCGTCGCGCACCACGTCGATGCCGCAAATATTGGTATAGGCCCCGTGGGCAATCGGGACGTCGATCATTTCCGGGCGGTAATTGGCATTGCCCAGGACCAGGTCGGCGGGGACGATGCCGTCCTTCAGCGACTTCTGCGCGCCATAGATGTCGGCGAGGAAAAGGTTGAGCGTGGCGACCCGCTGGATGACCCCGGCCTCGAGCGTCGCCCAGTCGTCCCTGGACAGCACCCGGGGGATTACGTCAAACGGCAGGATACGGTCGATCGCGTCCTTTTCCGAATAGACGGTAAAGGTGATGCCGAGATTGTAGAGTTCGCGCTCGGCATCTTCGGATCGTCTTTGCAGGGCCGCCAGGTCGAGGCTCGCCAAGCGCTCGCGGATCGCCCCGGTATAATCTGGGGGGTTACCCGAGCGACCCAGCATCTCGCAGAAGAAGGCTGCTTGGTCGTAATGCTCCAGGACGCCGGTCATGCACCCCCCGTCATGGCTCTCGCCACTCTATCAAGCGCCGGCGACACTGCCAGCGAAAATCTGCGTCCGACCCCGGTTGTCGGGGCCTTTATCGGTCCGCTGTCAGTCGATCTGGGCGATGACATCGACTCCGACCTCGAGTTGGGCGTCCGTGCCGCCATTGATGATCCCGCGCAACGGGGCGACATCGTCATAGTCGCGGCCCCAGCCCAGGGTGATGTGGTCGACCCCGGCCAGGCAGTCATTGGTCGGGTCGCATTCGAGCCAGCCGCCGCCGATCCATACCGCGACCCAGGCATGGCTCTGATCCGAGCCGATCAGGCGCGGCCGGCCCGGCGGCGGGCGGGTGCGCAGATAGCCCGAGACATAGCGCGCGGGCAGCCCGAGCGAGCGCAGGGCGCCGATCATGACATGGGCAAAATCCTGGCAGACCCCGCGCTTTTCCGCCAGGACCTCGCGCACCGGGGTGCTGACCGTGGTCGCCTTCGGATCGAACACGAATTCGGAATTGATCCGATGGGTCAGCGCGGTCAGGGCCGCAACCACGGGCCGGCCCGGCGGAAAATCCGCCTCGGCAAAGGCAGCGAGGTCGTCACCGACCTCGATCAGCGTCGAATCATGGATGAAGGCAAAGGCGTCGATGGTTTCGGGCCCGGCCTCGGCAATGCCGGCGACCAGGGCATCCCAGGGCCGGGCCTCGGCGGGCGGCGGCGGCCGGGCCGCGACCTCGACGTCGGACTGGGCCTCGACCACCAGGCGGCGATGGGCCTGCTCGATCGCGAACTGGACCATGGCATTGCCGAAGACATCGGTCCGGGCGTTCCAACTGGTCGGTTCCGGGGTCACGGTGATGCGGTGCTTGAGCGGATTCTGGTAGGGCGTCCGCCGTGGCGACAGGTGGATCACATGATGGGCGAGCGTGACGGGGTCGCCATACTCGTAGACCGTGGAATGGCGGGCGTGATACCGGATCATGTCCGCACCTTGGGCACCATGGGCCCCCGGGTCGGGCCATCGGGGCGAACCGCCAGGGCATGGCTGAAATAGGTCTGGGAGATCAGGTCGGAGAGTTCCGGCAAGGTCTCGGCGATCGCCTCGAGCAGGGCCTCGAGTTCGGTATGGCGGCCCCGGCGGTTGGTGCCGGCCAGGCGCGTCACGTCGGCCCCGCGCAGTTCGGCCAGCGCGGTCTGGATCAGCAGCCGGGCCGAGCCCGAGGCGCCGGCGCCCCGCTCCCGCGGCAGGTTCTCCACATGGTCGGCAATGGCCCGAATCTGGAAGGCGAGCGAGCGGGGATTGGCCTCGTCGAGCAGCAGCAGGTCGAACACCGGCGCGAACTGGGCATAGGTGAAATAGCGCGCCCGATAGGTCATGAAGCTGTCGGCAATGTCGAGGGCCAGGTCCAGCGCCTGGCCGGAATGGTCGGGCCCGCCGACCACCAGGACCCGCAGCAGATTGACCGAGGCCAGCGCCCGCTCGATCCGGCGGCCGAGATCCATGAACCGCCAGGCCTGGCCGCGGGTCATGTTCTCCATGCCCAGCCCGGCCATGGCGGCGCTGGCCATGACCAGGCTGTCGAACAGGCTGAGCAGGCCGGCGTGATCGCCCGGGTCCACCTCGCGCAGGTCCTCGACATGGGCATCGACGAAACGCAAGGTCCGGGCCATGTCGAGGGACAGCCGGTCGCGCACCATGCTGGCATTGCCCGACAGCCGCCGCAGCGTGGCATAGACCCCGTTGGTTCGGCCGTCATCGGTCAGGAACGGCACCAATTCGTGGTCGAACGTGGCCCGGGCATTGACCGCCGCTTCGGCCAGAGCGGGCGTCAGTTCGCCCAGCACCTGGAGGAAATGGGCGCAGGGGCCGATCTCGTTCTGGGCCCCCGTCCCGGCACCGTCGGTCAGGCGCAGGACCAGCGCCCGCAACGTCCTGATGGCGAATTCCGCGCGCTCGGCATAGCGTCCGACCCAATAGAGATCGTCGGCCACCCGGCTGGGCAGGTTGTTGCCCTGGCGGCGAACTTCGACCTGGGAATCGGGCGGCCGCAGCAGGCTGAACTCGTCGACCGGGCCGGAACTCAGGATCAGGGCGTCCTTGGCCAGGCCGCTTTGCTGCAGGCGGACCATGGCCCGGTCGGGATCCGGGGCGACCCGGACGAAGCCGCCGGGCATCACCGAATAGCCGTCATTGGTCGCGGCGACGAAGCAGCGCATGACCACGGGCTGGGCGACGATCCGGTCGCCCTCGAAGGTCGGCACCGTCGACAGGGCGAGCGGATCCTGGCCCACGGCGTCATAGGGATGGCGGCGCAGATGGGCCGCCCAGGCTGCCCGGCCGGCCGGTGCCGAGCGTCCGGCAAGGGGAAAGGCAAAGCGCGTCGCCAGGGCGTCGCAGCGCTCGGCCAGCCGCTCGCGGTGATCGGCCGTGCCCGCCCAATAGGTCTCCAGTTGCGGCAGTTCCAGCGTCTCGTCCAGAAGGTGCCGGGCCAGGGCCGGCAGGGCCGGCATCAGCGCCGGGGTTTCGATCAGGCCGGCGCCGAGGGCGTTGGCGATCACCACATTGCCCGCCCGGGCCGCCTGGACCAGGCCGGCGACGCCGAGGGTCGAATCGCCGCGTAGTTCCAGCGGATCGCAGAAATCGTCGTCGACCCGGCGCAGGATGACGTCGACCGGTTCCAGGCCGCCCAGGGTCTTCAGGAAGACCTGGTCGCGGCGCACCGTCAGATCGCTGCCTTCGACCAGAGTGAAGCCCAGATAGCGGGCCAGATAGGCATGTTCGAAAAAGGTTTCGTTATAGGGCCCCGGGGTCATCAGCACGATGCGCGGCGAGCGGGTACGCGGCGCCAGCACGCGCAGGGACTGGCGCAGCCGGTCGAACCAGGCGGCGACCCGCCGGACCCGCAGCGCGCGGTAGAGATCGGGCAGGGCCCGGCTGGCCACCACCCGGTTCTCCAGGGCATAGCCGGCCCCGGCCGGGGTGCGGCTGCGATCGCCAATGACCCGCCAGGCACCATCCGCGCTGCGCGCCAGGTCGACCGCGAAGGTATGAAGCCACAGGCCGCCGGGCGGCTTCATGCCGACCATCGGACGCAGGAAGTCGGGATTGGTCTGGACGATCGCCGGATGCACCAGGCCATTCTTCAGCGTCGCCTGGGCGCCGTAGAGATCGCTCAGCAAGGCGTTCATCAGGCGCGCCCGCTGGGTCAGGCCGGACTCGATTGCCGACCATTCCGCTTCGTCCAGCACCAGCGGTAACAGATCGAGTTCCATGGCGCGGGCGGCATTGCGTGGGTCGCCATAGACATTGTAGGTGACGCCGTTGTCGCGCAGCAGCAGGCGCGCCGCCTCTTCGCGCTCGGCCAGACCCTCGGCCCCCAGGCCGGAGACCATCCGGGCGACCGGCTCCAGGGCCGGGCGCAGGGCCCCGGACGGGGCGAACCATTCGTCGACATGGCCCAGCAATGGTTGGTAGCCGCGCAACAGCGGCGCCTCAACCGGCTCGGGGTCCTCGGGGGAAATAGGTTCGGCGATCAGACTCACACCGTCATCCTAGAGCCGTATGCTTCCAGGTTGAACCAAATCTGTGGGTGCGATGCGGCGGTTTGCAGACGGGGCCGTGGCACGCACTCAACGCCTCCTCAGGTCGAGCGTCAGGGGAAACTCCCGGCTCGGCTCCTCGGGCGGCAGGGTCATCGGGCCGGGGGTATGGCCAAAGCCGAAGAACCGCGCCAGGCGCCGGCCCTCCGCCTCATAGGCGTTGACCGGGGCGGTGGTGAAGTTGCGGCCCCCCGGATGGGACACATAATAGGTGCAGCCGCCGATCGACCGGCCACTCCACTCGTCGACGATATCGAAGACCAGGGGATTATGCGGCGGAATGGTCGGGTGCAGGGCGGTGGCCGGCTGCCAGGCGCGGAACCGCACCCCTGCGACATATTCGCCCTCGCGGCCGGTCGAGGACAACGGCACCCGCCGGCCATTGACCGCCAGGGCGTGGCGCCGGTCGGTCAGGCCGTTCAGCTTGACCTGCACCCGTTCGACCGAACTGTCGACGAAACGCACCGTGCCGCCGGCCATGCCCTCCTCGCCCAGGACGTGCCAGGGCTCGAGCGCCTGGCGCAGTTCGAAGTCGATACCGCGCTGCTGAATCCGCCCGAACAGGGGAAACCGGAATTCCATGTGGGGGTCGAGCCAATGACGGTCGAAGGGGATGTCCCAGGCGGCGAAATCGGCCAGCACGTCGTCGATGTCCTGGGCAACGAAATGGGGCAGCAGGAAGCGGTCATGCAGCTCGGTGCCCCAGCGCACCAGGCGCGCGGCATAGGGCCGGTCCCAGAAATGGGCGATCAGGGCGCGCAGGATCAGTTGCTGCACCGCCGACATGCGGGCATGGGGCGGCATCTCGAAGGCGCGCAGTTCCAGCAGACCCAGGCGGCCGGTCGAACTGTCCGGCGAGAACAGCTTGTCGATGCAGAATTCCGAGCGGTGGGTGTTGCCGGTGACGTCGCACAACAGGTTGCGGAACAGGCGGTCGACCAGCCAGGCCGGGACATTGCCGTGATCCGGCACCTGCTGGAACGCGATATCGAGTTCGTATAGCGAATCATGGCGCGCTTCGTCGATGCGCGGCGCCTGGCTGGTCGGGCCGATGAACATGCCCGAAAACAGGAAGGACAGGCTGGGGTGGTTCTGCCAATAGCACAGCAGGCTGCGCAGCAGGTGGGGCCGGCGCAGGAACGGGCTGTCCTCGGGGCGGGCGCCGCCGACCACAATGTGGTTACCGCCGCCGGTCCCGACATGGCGGCCGTCGACCATGAATTTTTCGGTCGCCAGGCGGCTCAGCCGGGCGTCCTCGTAGAGCTTTGTGGTGACGTCGACCAGTTCCGACCAGTTCCGCGACGGATGGATATTGACCTCGATGACGCCGGGATCGGGCGTCACCAGGATCGACTTCAGGCGCCAGTCCTTGGGCGGGCCATAGCCTTCCAGAATCACCGGCTGGCCCAGCTTGGCCGCCGTGTCCTCGATCGCGTCGACCAGCGCCACCCAGGCCTCCAGATGGGTCTGGGGCGGCACGAAGATATAGAGCCGGCCCTGCCGGGCTTCGACCGTCAGGGCGGTGCGGATGACGTCGGGCTGGGAGACCCCGGCCGTTACCGGAATGTCGTCCAGGCCGGGCGGCAGACCCGCCTCCGGCGGCGGCAGGGGGCGCAGGGGGACCCGGCCCGGGGGCTGGGCCACCGGCGCGCCCTGGCCGCTGGGCAAGGCCGGCCGCGGGGCAAACGGATCTTCCTCGAAATGATAGGGGAAATCCGCCTTGCGCACCCAGGGCAGAGAGGTCAGGGGCAGGCGATAGCCGACCGCCGAATCACCCGGCGACAGGAACATCCGCCGGGAGCGGAATTTCCACGGCCGGGCCTGCCAGAGCGGTCCTTCGACAGTCATGGTGCAGCCCAGCGGCAGGACGAAGCCGACCGGCGTGTCCAGCCCGCGGTCGAACACCCGGGACAGGCGCGCGCGCTCCTCGGCATCGTCGAGATGCGAGTCCAGGGGATCGACATTGACCGGCAGGCGCCGTTCCCGCCACAGCCAGTACCAGGGGTCCTCAAAGGCAGCGATGGTGCTGTCGGGCGAGACTTTCAGGCGCTGGGCCAGGGCGATCAGGAAATTCTCGGCGGTCTCGAGCGTGGCGCCGTAACTGGTGCTTTCCCGGCCGAGCAGGCTTTCGTCCTGCCACAGGGGCACCCCATCCACCCGCCAATAGAGGCCAAGCGCCCAGCGCGGCAGGCTTTCCCCGGGATACCATTTGCCCTGGCCGTAATGGAGCATGCCGCCCGGCGCAAAGGTATGCTTCAGCCGCCACACCAGATTGTCGGCAAGGCCGCGCTTGGTCGGGCCGAGGGCGGCGGTGGTCCACTCGTCGCCGTCGAAATCGTCGATCGAGACGAAGGTCGGCTCGCCGCCCATGGTCAGGCGGACATCGCCGGCCACCAGCCGTTCTTCGATCGTGTCGCCCGCGGCAGCGATCGCCTCCCACTGGGCTTCGGTATAGGGCTTGGTCACCCGCGAGGCCTCGGCCAGGCGGGTCACCGACATGCTGAAATCGAACTCGACGCCGGCTTCGTCCACCGCCCCGGTGATCGGCGCCGCGCTGCCCGGCTCGGGCGAGCAGGCCAGCGGCAGATGGCCCTCGCCGGCGAACAGGCCCGAGGTCGGATCGAGGCCGACCCAGCCGGCGCCGGGCAGATAGACCTCGGTCCAG
>JAJFJE010000155.1 GCA_021774355.1 Alphaproteobacteria bacterium | reverse complement strand
CATTTCCAGCAGGATGCGATAGACATTGTTCTCCGGCTGCTGCTCGGTCAGGCCCAGCGAATTGACCTGGACGCCGTAGCGGAAGCGGCGGTAGCGCTCGTCCCGGACGCCATAGCGGTCGCGGGTCAACTCGTCCCACAGCTCGGTGAAGGCCCGCATCTTGGCGATCTCGGTGACGAAGCGGATGCCGGCATTGACGAAGAACGAGATCCGCCCGACGACCTTGGGGAAGTCGGCCTCGGGCACCTGGCCGCCGGCCTTGACCGCGTCGAGCACGGCGACGGCGGTGGCCAGCGCGAAGGCCAGTTCCTGGGTCGGCGTGGCCCCGGCCTCCTGCAGGTGATAGGAGCAGATATTGGTCGGATTCCACTTGGGCACGTCGCGGTAGGTGAACGAAATGACATCCGAAATCAGCCGCATGGACGGCTGGGGCGGGAAGATATAGGTGCCCCGCGACAGATATTCCTTGATCAGGTCGTTCTGGGTGGTGCCCTGAAGGGCGGCCCGCGCCACCCCCTGTTCCTCAGCCGCCGCGATATAGAGGGCAAGCAGCCAGGGCGCCGTGGCATTGATCGTCATCGAGGTGTTCATGCGCCCCAGGGGGATGCCCTCGAACAGGGTCCGCATGTCGCCCAGATGGCCGATCGGCACGCCGACCTTGCCGACCTCGCCCCGGGCCAGGACATGGTCCGCGTCGTAGCCGGTCTGGGTCGGCAGATCGAATGCGACCGACAGGCCGGTCTGGCCGCGATTGAGGTTGGTCCGATAGAGCGCGTTCGACGCGGCGGCGGAGGAATGGCCCGAATAGGTCCGGATCAGCCAGGGATCGTCCCGCGAACCAGCCGTTTCCGACCCGCCATCGCCCAAGTTGCGCGCCATCGCTCTGCCCTCGCCCATCCAATCGACCATTGACCGGGATTATTCATCTAGAATGTGCTGCGGCGCAAAATAAACTTGCATCGCCGATGCACAAGGCTAGAGAGTCAGTTCATAAGCCGGTCTGGACAGTGAAGCGCGGGCCCCTTGTCCGGCCCGTGGATCCCCCGGAACCACGTAACGGAGCAACGGCAGTGAGCACCATGGAACAGGTTCAGCCCACGGCAGATAGCCGCCCGGTCAAGGATCTCTACGAGGTTGGCGAGGTGCCGCCGCTCGGCCATGTGCCGGCCAACATGTATGCCTGGGTGATCCGCCGCGACCGCCACGGGCCGCCGGAAACCGCCATGCAGGTCGAGGTGATGCCGACCCCGGTGATCGGCGAGGACGAGGTCCTGCTGTTCGTCATGGCGGCCGGGGTCAACTACAACGGCGTCTGGACGGCCCTCGGCATTCCGGTCTCCACCTTCGACGTCCACAAGAAGAGCTACCACATTCCCGGCTCGGACGCGGCCGGCGTGGTCTGGAAGGTCGGCGCCAAGGTCAAGCGCTTCAAGGTCGGCGACGAGGTCGTGGTCCATTGCAACCAGGACGACGGCGACGACGAGGAGTGCAATGGCGGCGACCCGATGTTCTCGACCTCGCAGCGGATCTATGGCTACGAGACGGCCGACGGCTCCTTCGCCCAATTCACCGTGGTCCAGGCCCGCCAGCTGATGCCGCGGCCCCAGCACCTGACCTGGGAGGAAAGCGCCTGCTACACACTGACGCTGGCCACCGCCTACCGCATGCTGTTCGGCCACCGTCCCCACATCCTGCGCCCCGGCCAGAACGTCCTGGTGTGGGGCGCCTCGGGCGGCCTGGGCTCGATGGCGATCCAGCTGATCTCGGTCTCCGGTGCCAACGCCATCGGCATCATCTCGGACGAATCCAAGCGGGAATTCGTCCTGTCCTTGGGGGCCAAGGGGGTCGTCAACCGCAATAATTTCGATTGCTGGGGCAAGCTGCCGCCGGTCCAGGACACCGCCAACTACAACCTGTACCTGAAGAAGGTGCGCGCGTTCGGCAAGGCGATCTGGGACATTACCGGCAAGGGCAACGACGTCGATTTCGTCTTCGAACATCCCGGCGAGGCGACCTTCCCGGTGTCCTGCTTCGTGGTCAAGCGGGGCGGCATGGTGGTGTTCTGCGCCGGCACCACCGGCTTCAACATCACCTTCGATGCCCGCTTCGTGTGGATGCGCCAGAAACGCATCCAGGGCAGCCACTTTGCCAATCTGATGCAGGCAAGCCAGGCCAACCAGCTGGTGATCGAGCGCCGCCTCGACCCCTGCATGTCCGAGGTTTTCTCGTGGGACGAGATCCCCCGGGCCCATACCAAGATGTGGAAGAACCAGCATAAGCCGGGAAACATGGCGGTGCTGGTGTCGGCCAAATACCCCGGCCTGCGGACGCTCGAAGACGTCGTCGAGGCAGGCCAGGACTGAACCAATCGGAGGGACGATGAACCTTGGCCTTGCCCCGATCACCGAAACCGGTGCCCCCGAACCGCTGCTTGACGGGCTGACCGGGCTGACCGGCGAGGCGCTGCAGGCGGCCGAGCGCCTGCTTGCCGCCGCCCGCCTGGCGGTCGCCGCCAAGGTCAGCGCAGGCGGCCGGCTGGTCGCCGCCAAGCTCGAGGCCGAGCAGTTCGCGGCCCATGGCCTGGCCTGGCTCGCCACCTATGTCGAGGCGCTGCGCCAGTTGCGCCACTGGGCCGAGAGCCTGGACGCCGAGGGCAAGCTGGGGCCGCTGGAACGGCTGTACTTCCAGGCCGGCTTTGGCGAATATGTCGCGCTGATCGCCGGCGGCATCGCGCTGAGCCAGGGCGAGGTGGTGCGCCCCGCCGATCTGGGTGTCGCGCCGGACGAGCTTGCCGCCTATCTCGCCACCCCGGCGGTGGCGACCCTGATGCGCGAGGGCAATTCGGCGGCCCTGCGGGCAGCCCTGGCCGAAGCCATGAGCGACGGCCTGGCCTCGGGCTTCGGCGATCACGGGCTGGACGAGACCATGCTGATGGTGCGCGACACCTTCCGTCGCTTCGCCGAGGCCAAGGTCATTCCCTATGCCCATGGCTGGCATCTGAAGGACGAATTCATCCCCCTGTCCGTGGTCGAGGAGATGGCCGAACTGGGCGTCTTCGGCCTGACCGTGCCGGAGGAATATGGCGGCCTCGGCCTGGGCAAGACCGCGATGTGCGTCGTGACCGAGGAATTGAGCCGGGCCTATATCGGCGTCGGCTCGCTCGGCACCCGCTCGGAAATCGCCTGCGAGCTGATCCTCAGCGGCGGCACCGACGACCAGAAGGCACACTGGCTGCCGCGGATCGCCAGCGGCGAATTGCTGCCGACCGCCGTCTTCACCGAGCCCAATACCGGTTCGGATCTCGGATCGCTGCGGACCCGCGCGGTCAAGGACGGCGCCGTCTACCGCATCACCGGCAACAAGACCTGGATCACCCATGCCGCCCGGGCCGACGTCATGACCCTGCTGGCCCGGACCAATCCGGCCGAGGCGGGCTACAAGGGCCTGTCCATGTTCCTGGCCGAGAAGCAGCGCGGCGACGACGATACCCCCTTCCCGACCCCGGGGATGACCGGCGGCGAGATCGAGGTGCTGGGCTATCGCGGCATGAAGGAATACGAGCTGGGCTTCGACGGTTTCGAGGTCAAGGCGGAGAACCTGCTGGGCGGCCAGGAAGGCCAGGGCTTCAAGCAGCTGATGACGACCTTCGAGGCGGCCCGCATTCAGACCGCCGCCCGGGCGGTCGGGGTGGCCCAGGCCGCCCTGGAACTGGGCCTGCGTTACGCCCAGGAGCGGAGCCAGTTCGGCAAGCCGATCTATGCCTTCCCACGGGTCTACGGCAAGCTGGCCTGGATGGCGGTGGAGATCATGATCGCCCGCCAGATCACCTTCTATGCCGCCCGGGAGAAAGACGCGGAGCGGCGCTGCGACCTGGAGGCGGGCATGGCCAAGCTGCTGGCCGCCCGGGTCGCCTGGGCCGCCGCCGACAACGCCCTGCAGATCCATGGCGGCAACGGCTATGCCCTGGAATATCCGATCAGCCGGGTGTTGTGCGACGCCCGCATCCTCAATGTCTTCGAGGGTGCCGCCGAGATCCAGGCCAATGTCATCGCCCGCCGCCTGCTGGAAGGCGGCAATTAACCGCCGGCGTAACCGGGTGTGGCACGGAAACGACGCCAGGCAACACGAGCAGGAATGGCGCAGGGCCGTGTCGTGCTGCAGGTCTGTTCCAGCGCGCATGTGGACGGCTTTCGTCCCGCCGCCCGGGCGAGCTGGCGGCGACGCGCCGCCGAGCGCCAGGCCGCGCAGGCAGCCTGCTCGGGGTCCTGGTGTCATTGGCGCCGTGCCCGGCGCCGCGTATCGCGTGACGACGCCCGGCAACGCCAGCGACAATGATTTCACCGCCGCGCGGGATCTGCCGACACGATAGCAGGCCCGTTCACCGTCCACCAACGCAATCAGGGAGGTAACATGTCGACCCAGGCTTCCTTCCAACGCCGCATTGACGACCCCGATTCCGTCGTCTTTGAGGTGACCCCGGCGCGCGGCTCGATCGCATTCCTCGCCCGAGCCATTGCCGGCGTCGTCTTCGGTACCCTGATCTTCGGAATCATTGCCGCGATGGTCTTGCAAAGCTGGAGCCTGGGCTTCCTGATCGGCCTGGTCATTGCCGGGGCATCGAATGGTTCAAAGATTTCCGGCATTACTTCGCCAGTCAGATGCTGCGCCACTCCGTAATACTGAAGGTTACCCTCGCCGGCCTCGATGTCGGCGGCGGGCATTTTGCCAAATCCGAAATCGCCGAACTCAATATCCGTGCGGGCAAGGGGCCGGCTGAGATGGCCGGAATCGTGGCGAGCGGCAGTACCGTTCTGTTTGCCAGTTCGAACCCCATCGTCGGCGCGGCGGGAGTCGCGGCGGCTGGCTTCTCGAATGCGGCCAGCAGTCTGGGCCGGTGCGCACGACACGCGGCAGCCAAGCCGAGGTTCTCGCGGGCGGCCTGACATTGGACTGTGCGCAGGCCCTGGTGCACGATCTTGTAGCCGCGCTCGACCGATAAGGCGCCGCGTTCCGTATGTGACATGACCACCGAGGATAGAGGTGGCGCAGTGGCGAACGGCGTCGGCGGCCGGTTCGACCATGGCCGCGGGCGGCGCCCTTGCCGACAGCACCCGCTTCTCTAAGGATGCTGGACAGGGCGGCCTTCAAGGGGCGTCGGACAGCGCCCCGCGCCAGCACAAAGGGCGTCCGGCGCCGTCTTGCCCGCCCATGGGGCGCGGCCGCATCGCGCCTTCTGCCGCGGGATCCTGACCGCCTGCGCCCAAACAATTCGCGCTCCGACTGCAAATCTCTCTCCCCAAGGCCGGTCCTGCCACGCTAGGATCGATCAAACCCGGCCGCGTGTCAGACCGGATAAGGGGAGGATGGCATGGCCTATTTCGTCACCGGGGGCACAGGCTTCCTGGGCCGCAACCTGATCGATCTCCTGTTACGCCGGGAGGGAACGATCCACGTTCTCGTCCGCGCCGCCTCGAAGGCGAAGTTCGCAGCCCTGGTCGCCGAACGCTGGCCCGACCAGGCGGCGCGCCTCGTCGCGGTCACCGGCGACCTGGCCAAGCCCAGGCTGGGCGTGGCACCGGCGGTGCTGGCCAGGCTGAAGGGCACGATCACCCAGTTGTTCCATCTGGGCGCGATCTACGATCTGACCAACGAGGACCAGGCGGGCCAGGCCGCCGCCAATGTCGAGGGCACGCGCCATGCCATCGGCTTTGCCGAGGCGGTGGGCGCAGGCTGCTTCCACCACACCTCGTCGATCGCCGCCGCCGGCCTGTACCGCGGCTGGTGGCGCGAAGACATGTTCGATGACTGGGAGGCGAACGCGCACCCCTATTACCAGACCAAGCACGAGGCCGAACGAATCGTGCGTGACGCGTGCAGAATTCCCTGGCGGATCTACCGGCCCGGTGTCGTCATCGGCCATTCCCAGACCGGCGAGATCGACAAGATCGACGGCCCCTATATCTTCTTCAAGCTGATCCTGCAGTTGCGCCGGATGCTCCCTCAATGGGTGTCGTTGCTGGGCATCGAAGGCGGCTTTCTGAATATCGTCCCGGTCGACTATGTGACCGCGGCGATGGACGCCCTGGCCCACAAGCAGGGGCTGGACCGGCGCTGCTTCCACCTGACCAATCCCAAGCACCACCGGGTCGGCGAAGTGGTCAACATCTTCGCCCGGGCCGCCGGGGCGCCGGAATTCGCCCTGCGCATCGATGCCCGGATGTTCAACCTGATCCCCCCGGGCCTGCGCAGCATGGTCGCCAACCTGCCGCCGGTCCGCTCGATCATCGATGCGGTGCTGGGCGGCTATGGCATTCCGCGCCAGGCCTTGCGCTTCTTCAACTATCCGACCCGCTTCGAGAACCGGGAGACCGCCAAGGCCCTGAAGGGTACCGGCATCGCATGCCCGCAGCTCGCCGCCTATGCCGGCTTCGTCTGGGACTATTGGGAACGGCACCTCAATCCCGAACTGTTCAAGGACCGCTCGCTGGCCGGGGCGGTCCGGGGCCGGGTCGTGGTGGTCACCGGCGGCACTTCGGGGATCGGCCTGGCAACCGCCGAAAAGATCGCCGGCGCCGGCGCCACCACGGTGATCTGCGCCCGCAAGCAGGCGGAGTTGGACGCGACCCAGGCCGCCCTGCGCGCCAAGGGCCTCGACGTCCATGCCTATTCGGTCGACGTCGCTGATCCGGCGTCCTGCGACGCCTTCGTCGCCGCGGTGCTGCGCGACCATGGCCGGGTCGACATCCTGGTCAACAATGCCGGCCGCTCGATCCGCCGCTCGGTCCACCTGTCCTATGACCGGTTCCATGACTTCGAGCGCACCATGGCGGTCAATTATTTCGGCGCGCTACGCCTGATCATGGGCTTCCTGCCGCGCATGGCCGAACGGAAATTCGGCCAGATCATCAACGTCCTGTCGATCGGGGTGCAGGTCAACCAGCCGCGCTTCTCGGCCTATGTGGCGTCAAAGGCGGCGCTGGGGGCCTTCGCGCGCTGCGCCCAGCCGGAATTCCACCACCGCAATATCACCTTCACCAATGTCTACATGCCCCTGGTGCGCACCCCGATGATCGCGCCGACCAAGCTTTACGACCATATTCCGACCCTCAACCCGGACCAGGCCGCCGACCTGATCGTCAAGGGCATCATCGAGCGGCCCAAGCGGGTCGCCACCCGCCTGGGCAATATGGGCGAGATCCTGTGGGCCGCCGCCCCGGACATCACCAATATCCTGTTCAACACGACCTACCGCCTGTTCCCCGATTCGGCCGCCGCCCAGGGCGCGGGAAGCGGCGAGATCCCGGCGCCGTCCGGCGAAGCCATGGCGCTGGCGGCCCTGACCAGCGGCCTGCACTGGTAGGGTTTATTCGCCCAGGGGCAGGCCTTCGCGCCGGGGATCGGCCGCGCCGACCATGTGGTCGGCGAAGATCTGCACGGCTGCCACGCCGGAATTGAGCTCTTTCACCTGCACCGCGAAGCCCTTGGCCCGCAGGCCGTCGACCAGGGCGGCCGGCGTTCCCGTCTCGACCTCGTAGGGCCCGCCGCGATTGGCCAGGTTGGGCAGGGCCAGGGCCGCCTTGAGGTCGAGCCCCCAGTCGAGGGTGGCGATCAGGACCTTGGCAACCACGTTGATGATCAGCGCACCCCCGGGCGAGCCGAGGGCCAGGACCGGCCGGCCATCCTTGAACACGATGGTCGGGGCCATGGACGAGCGCGGCCGCTTGCCCGGCTCGACCCGGTTGGCCACGGGGATACCGCCCCGTTCGGGCACGAAGGAGAAGTCCGTCAGTTCGTTGTTGAGCAGGAACCCTCCGACCATCAGGCGTGCGCCGAAGCCATTCTCGATCGTGGTGGTCATGGTCACCAGATTGCCCACGCGGTCGCGAATCACCAGGTGGCTGGTCGAGGGCAGTTCGGGTGCGGCGCCGGTCGCCCGTTGCTCGGCATGGTCCCAGGGCGGCGAGCCGGCTTCCGCGGCACTGTCGGGCAGGGCATGGGAGCCCTTGAGCAGGGCCGCCCGGGCGGCCAGATAGGCCGGGTCGAGCAGGCCCTTGACGGGCACCCGGATGAAATCGGTATCGGCGATGTAGCGGTCACGGTCGGCAAAGGCCAGGCGCGAGGCGTCGCCGATCAGCCGCCACGCCTCCGGGTCGGCCGGGCCCAGGCGCGCCAGGTGATAGGGCTGGAGCAGCCCCAGAATACCGCCGATGGTGAGCATTCCCGAGGATGGCGGGCCCATGCCGCAGATCCGGTAGATCCGGTAGGCGACGCACAGGGCCGGCCGTTCCACCACCCGGTAGGCGGCGAGATCGGCCAGGGCAAGACGCCCCGGATTGTCCGGCGCCTGCTGAACGGCGGCAACCATCTGGGCCGCCAGGGTCCCCTGGTAGAAGGCGTCCTCGCCGCCCAGGGCCAGGCGGCGAAGGGTCTGGCCATAGGCCGGGTTGGTCAGCCACATGCCGGCGCGCACCGGCGCGCCCCGGGCATCGAAGAAATAGTCTCGGGTCGCCGGATTGCGACGCAGCCGCGCGGCATCCTGGGCGACCAGGGCGGCCAGGCGCGGCGACACCAGAAAGCCGGTTTCGGCCAGGCGTATGGCCGGCTCGAACAAGCTGTCCCAGGGCAGGCGGCCCCAGCGGCGATGGGCTTCGGCCAGCAGCCGGACCGTGCCAGGCGTCCCCACCGAGCGGCCGCCGACCACCGCATCATAGAAGCCCAGCGGCTGGCCGTCGGCCCCCAGGAACAGATCGGGCGTCGCCGCCGCCGGCGCCGTTTCCCGCCCGTCCAGGGTCACCAGTTGCTGGTCGCGCGCCGCCCAGTGGACCAGGAAGGCGCCGCCGCCAAGGCCCGAGGATTGGGGTTCGACCAGGCCCAGCACCAATTGGGTGGCGATCATGGCATCGACCGCAGTGCCGCCCTCGCGCAGCATCGCCGCCCCCGCCGCACTGGCCAGGGGATGGGCGGCGACCACCATCCAGTCATAGGCGACGACGGATTGCGCGGCCTGCCGGCCGGTCGCCCGCTCGGGGGCGATTTCGTCGACGGCGCCGGCCGGACCGGCCCCGGCGACGGCCCATAGCAGGATGGCCCCCGCCAGACCACGGGAGAGAAAACGCCGCCGGCCCCCCGGTGGGGCCGGCCTGCCGGCGCTGTCGGCCATGTGTCCTCCCCAGCCCTCAGGTCACGAAGCGGACGAACTCGGTGAGAGCCGCCCGGTCGGTGCGCAAGCCGTTGACCGGCGCCGCCGGGTCCCGATAGCCCAGCGCCACGCCACAGAACAGCATGTCTCCGGCGGGCAGGTCGAGGAAAGTGCCAATTGTCCCAGGCCACATGGCCCAGGCCTCCTGGGCGCAGCCATCCAGGCCCAATTCGAGGGCAAGCAGCAGGATCGACTGGAGGAACATGCCCAGATCGGCCCATTGGCCGACCCCCATCTGCCGGTCGATCGACAGGAACAGGGCAAGCGGCGCGCCGAAAAACGCAAAATTGCGGGCAAAATGCCGGCGGCGGGCGGCCTTGTCCTCCCGCCCGATGGCCAGGGTGGCGTAGAGGTCCTCGCCGCATTTGAAGCGGCGGCCGCGATAGGGCTCCTCGAGGCGGGCCGGATAGACCGGATATTCCGTGCCCTCGCCGCCCGGCCGTTCGGCCAGCCGAAGCCGCATCAGGGCTTTCAGCCGGGCCATGGCCGGGCCATCCACGACATGGACGTGCCAGGGCTGCAGATTGCCGCCCGAGGGGCTGCGCGCCGCGCCTTCGAGCAAGCGGCAGACCAGCGCCCGCGGCACCGGCCGGTCGAGAAAGGCGCGCACGCTGATCCGCCGGTCAAGCGCTTCCGAGACCTTCATGACCGATCCCCCAGATGGGCCCCGCCATCGACCGTCAGGACCGACCCGGTCAGCGCCGGGCAATCCAGAATCAGGTCGACGGCGCGGGCAAGCTCGGCCGGGTCGACCGGCCGGCCCAGCGGCGTCCGGGCGGCCGCCTCGGCAAAGCGGGCGGCGTCCTGCAGGCCGCCCTGCAGGCTATAGCCGGGGGCCAGACCGACCACCCGGATATGGGGGGCGAGCGCCTTGGCGGTCTGGCGGGTCAGTTCGGCCAGGCCGGCCTTGGCAACCGTATAGGACAGGAAGGCCGGATCAGCCGGCCCGGACAGCTTGCAGTCCAGCAGATTGATCACCACGCCCGGCCCGTCCGGGGCGCGTGCCGCGGCAAAGTCCCGGATCAGCCAGGCCGGCGCGGTCAGGTTGACCGCCAGATGGGCCTGCCAGGACGCCCAGTCGAGGGTGGCCAGCCGGTCATAGCGGAACAGCGCGGCATTGTTGATCAGGGTATCGAGACCGGGCGCCAGGGCCAGGGCCCGCGCCATCAGGCCTTCGACGCCGTCGCGGGTGGCAAGGTCGGCCTGCAGCAGATGACAGACGGCGCCGTCATCCCGGATGGCCGCGGCGACGGCCGCCGCATCGTCGGCG
>JAJFJE010000154.1 GCA_021774355.1 Alphaproteobacteria bacterium | reverse complement strand
TCCGCTTGGTCAAAGTGGTGACCAGGACGCGGTAGCCCTGGGCCGCCACCGCCCGGCATTCCGCCACCAGGTCGTCGACCTGGTGGGCGACCGGCCGGATGAAACAGGGGGGATCGATCAGCCCGGTCGGGCGGATCACCTGTTCGACGAAGACGCCGCCGGCCTGGTCCAGCTCCCATTGGCCCGGCGTGGCCGAAACGAGAATGGTGTCCGGCCGCGTGGCATCCCATTCGGCAATGTTGAGCGGCCGGTTGTCGCCCCGCTCCATGCCGCCGATCTGGGGCACGGTGACATGGCTCTCGTCGATCACGACCAGCGCATTATCGGGCAGATATTCGAACAGGGTGGGCGGCGGCTCGCCCGGGCGGCGCCCGGTCAGGTAGCGGGAATAATTCTCGATCCCGGCGCAGGATCCGGTCGCCTCGAGCATTTCCAGATCGAAATTGGTCCGCTGCTCCAGCCGTTCCGCCTCCAGCAGCTTGCCGTCCCGGCGGAACTCGGCCAGGCGCTGGTCCAGTTCCCGGCGGATCAGCTTGCCCGCCTGGCGCAGGGTCGGCCGGGGCGTGACATAGTGGCTGTTGGGGTAGAGCTTGACGAAATCGAGATCCGCCGCCTTCTCGCCGGTCAGCGGGTCGAATTCGGCAATGCTCTCGATCTCGTCGCCGAACAGGGAGAGGCGCCAGGCGCGGTCTTCATAATGGGCCGGGAAGATCTCGACGACATCGCCCCGGGCCCGGAAGGCGCCGCGGGCAAAGGCCATGTCGTTGCGCTTGTACTGCAGGGCGACAAGGTCGCGCAGCAGCGCCGCCCGGTCGACGGTCTGGCCGCGCTCGAGCGACAGGGTCATGGCCGAATAGGTCTCGACCGAGCCGATGCCGTAGATGCAACTGACCGACGCCACGATGATCACGTCGTCCCGCTCCAGCAGCGCCCGGGTCGCGGAATGGCGCATGCGGTCGATCTGGGCGTTGATCGACGATTCCTTCTCGACATAGGTGTCGGTGCGGGGGACGTAGGCCTCGGGCTGGTAGTAGTCGTAATACGAGACGAAATACTCGACGGCGTTGTTCGGGAAGAATGATTTCATCTCGCCATAGAGCTGCGCCGCCAGCGTCTTGTTGGGTGCCAGCACCAGGGTCGGGCGCTGCACCGTGGCGACCACCTGGGCGACCGTGAAGGTCTTGCCCGATCCGGTCACCCCGAGCAGGACCTGGTTGCGTTCGCCCTCTTCCAGACCGGTCAACAGCTGGGCGATGGCAGTCGGCTGGTCGCCCGCGGGCTGAAACGCCGAGACCAGTTCGAAGCGTCGGCCGCCTTCGCTCTTTTCCGGCCGGGCCGGACGATGGGGCACGAACAGGGGGGCGGGGGCAGTCCCCGCCGCCGCCCCGTGCTCGCCCGGTGTTGTTGCGCTGGCCTCGTCCATGGCCGAGTTATAGGCCGCCGTCGCCGCCGTCGCCAGCGCCGCAGCGGTCCGGGCCGCGGCCCGTGCAAATCACCATTGCATCGGAAGCGGTGCCGGGACTATCAGTGGAGTCGATGAAACTCGCGAGTTCAGTTTGTGGCGATCAGGCGCCGGCGTCGGCCGAACGGCGCGACCGGATTGTCGACGCCGCCACCCGCCTGTTCGCCGAGCGCCCCTATGGCCAGGTCCATATGTCGGATGTTGCCCATGCCGCCGGCGTGGCCAAGCCCACCCTGTACCGCTATTTCGCGACCAAGGAGGGGCTGTTTCTCGAGGTTCTGGAGGACATGATGGGCGACCTGGTGAACCGGGTGGCCCAGGCGCGCGACACGGCGGCGGGCCGGCCGCTCACCGCCATTGCCCAGGCGATCGGGGAAATCCTCGGGGTCATGGGACGCTGTGCCGCCCTGGTCAAGGCGGTCGACGAGAATGGCCAGGGCCTGGATGATCGCGGCCGCGCCATCATCCGCCGCCACGCCCGCAGGCTGCGCGCGGCCCTGGCCGGCGTGGTCGCCGACGGCATCGCCAAGGGCGTGTTCAGCCCGGTCGACCCGGCCCTGGCGGCCGGGGCGATTGTCGGTGCCGCCCGGATGGTCGCGGCCGGGCTGCGCGAGAACGCGGGCGATCCAGCGACCGCCGCCAGCGGCCTGGTCGGCCTGCTGGTGCGGGGCCTTGCTGCGCCGGGGGTGCTGGGATGAGGCGCCTGGTGCTTGCCATGCTGGTTGTGGTCGTGCTGGCCACCCTGTGGCAGTTGCGCGCCGAAGAGACCGCCACCGCCGGCCTGGCGGCCAAGCCGCCGCCGCCCACCCCGGTGGTCACCGTCGAGGCGACCATGGCGGCCCTGCCGATCCGGCTCGAAGCGGTCGGCTGGGTCGAGCCGGTTGCGACCGTGGCGGTGCAGGCCCGCCTCGACGCCCAGGTGGTCGAGCAAAGGGTCCAGGACGGCCAGATGGTCGACAAGGACGCGCTGTTGTTTCGCCTGGACGATCGCAGCCTGAAGGCGGCCCTGGCCCGGGACCAGGCGATCCTCGCCCGGGATCAGGCGGCCGCGGTGCAGGCCCCCGCGGAATTGAAGCGGGCGACCGCCCTGCTGGCCAATCGGGCGGGCAGCCGCCAGCTCTATGACGCGGCGGTTGCCGCGGCCAAGGTGGCCGAGGCGACGGTCGAGGCCAGCCGGGCGACGGTCGAGGCCGACCGGATCGAACTCAGCTATAGCGAGATCCGGGCGCCTATCGCAGGGCGCGCCGGCGCCGTGGCGGTCACCCCGGGCAATCTGGCGAAATCGGCCAATGGCGCGGCGGCCCTGGTCACCCTGACCCAGATGGCGCCGGTGCGGGTGCGCTTTACCGTCGCCGACCGTTTCGTCGACCAGGTCCGCCGGGCGCTTGCGGCCCAGGCGCCGGTCGCGGTCCATTCGGCGGAAGATGGCCGGCTGCTGGCGCAGGGCCGGCTCGACTTCATCGATTCGACGATCGACGGTGCCAGCGGCACCCTGACCGTCAAGGCAACGGTGGCGAATGGCGACCTGGCCCTGTGGCCGGGCCAATATGTCCGGGTGACGGCCGAACTCGGCCAGCACCCGGTGGTGCCGGTCATTCCGACTGCGGCGATTCAGCAGGGCCCGGGCGGCGCTTTCGTCTATGTCGTCTCGGCCGCCAAGACGGCGGCCATCCGCGCCGTCACCGTGCTCGGCGAGGACGGCGCCCGCAGTGCCGTCGGGGCCGGCGTCGCGGCTGGCGAGGCGGTCGTGGTGGAAGGCCAGGGGCGCCTGACCAACGGCGCGCCGGTGGCGGAGAAGGGCCGGTGAATATCTCCGAATTCTGCATCCGCCGGCCGGTCGCGACCGTGCTGATGGCTGTGGCGATGGTGGCGGCGGGCCTGTTTTCCTACAATCTGCTGCCGGTGGCGGCGCTGCCGCGGACCGATTTCCCGGTGATCAGCGTGTCGGCCAACCTGGCCGGGGCCTCGCCCCAGACCATGGCCAATTCGGTGGCGACGCCGCTGATCAAGCAGTTCGCCACCATCGCCGGGGTCGACACGATCAGCGCGACCAGCGCCCAGGGCTCGTCCTCGATCGCCATCGAATTCGACCTCGACCGGGATATCGATGCGGCGGCGGCCGACGTCCAGGCGGCGATCGCCCGCACCCAGCGCCAGTTGCCGGCGGAAATGACCACGCCGCCGTCCTATCGCAAGGTCAATCCGGCCGACCAGCCGATCCTGATCCTGTCGATCAAGAGCGAGTCCCTGCCCCTGTCGCGGCTGGACGATATCGCCCAGCAGGTGATCTCGCCCAACCTCTCGACCTTGCCCGGGGTCGCCCAGGTCTCGATCTATGGCAGCCAGAAATTCGCCGTCCGGATCCAGCTCGATCCGGGCCGGCTGGCGGCACGCGGCTTGGGTGTCGACGAGGTGGCCGATGCCGTCGCCGCAGCCAACTCCAATACCCCCCTGGGCAGCGTCAAGACCACCAGCCAGAGCCTGACCCTGCAGGCCGATACCACCCTGGCCGATGCCGCCGGCTTTCGCGACATCGTCATCGCCGACCGGGACGGCCGCCCGGTGCGCCTGGGCGACGTCGCCCTGGTCATCAATTCCGTCGAGAACAACGAGGCTGCCAGTTGGAGCGACGGCGAAAGGGCCATCGTCCTGGCCGTCCAGCGCCAGCCGGACGCCAACACGGTCGCCGTGGTCGAGGCCGTCAAGGCCAAGCTGCCGGGCTTTGCCCGCGACCTCCCGGCCTCGGTCCGGCTGGGTGTCCTGAACGACCGTTCGGTGTCGATCCGCCATGCGGTCGAGGATGTCCAGATCACCCTGGCCCTGACCATCGGGCTGGTGGTGCTGGTGATCTTCCTGTTCCTGCGCCGCGCGGCGGCGACCCTGATTCCCAGCCTGGCGGTGCCCCTGTCGATTGTCGCCACCATCGCCGGCATGGCCTGGGCCGGCTTCAGCATCGACAATATTTCCCTGCTCGGCTTGACCCTGGCGGTCGGCCTGGTGGTCGACGACGCCATCGTCATGCTCGAGAACATCGTGCGTCACATGGAGGAGGAGGGGCTTGGCCCCTTCGAGGCGGCGCTGGTGGGCAGCCGGGAGATTGGCTTCACCATCGTCTCGATCACCGTTTCCCTGGTCGCCGTGTTCATCCCCGTGCTGCTGATGGGCGGCGTGGTCGGCCGGGTCTTTCATGAATTCGCCGTGGTGGTGACCATGGCCATTGCCGCCTCGGCCTTCGTGTCGCTGACCCTGACGCCGATGCTGTGCGCCCGCTTTCTGCCGCGCCAGCACGGCACCGAGGGCCGACTGGGGCGGGGCCTTGAGGCCGCCTTCGCGGTGATGCATCGCGCCTATGTCCGCAGCCTGGACGTCTGCCTGGCCTGGCGGCCCGTGGTCCTGCTGGTGTTCTTCGCCAGCATCGCCGGGACCGTGCTGCTGTTCCAGGCAATCCCCAAGGGCTTTTTTCCCGAAGAAGATATCGGCCAGCTGACCATCCGGACCGAGGCGCGGCCCGACATTTCCTTTGCCGGGATGGTCGCCCTGCAGGGCGACATGGCGCGGCTCCTGCAGGAGGCCGGGGCGGTCGATCACGTGACCTCGATCGTGGGCGCCACCGGATCGCGCCAAAGCATCAATAACGGCCTGCTGTTCGTGACCCTGAAGCCCAAGGCGGAACGGGGCACGTTGCACCAGGTGATCGCCGAGCTACGCCGTGCGATCGAGGTCGTGCCGGGGCTTCGCGGCTATATCACGCCGGTGCAGAATCTCCGGCTGGGCGCGCGCAGCAGCAAGAGCCAGTACCAGTATCTGGTCCAGTCGCTCGACACCGACCTGCTCTACGCGTCGGCGGCCAAGCTGACGGCGGCGATGGCCGACGACCCGCTATTCGCCGACGTCACCAACGATCTCGACAACAACGCCATCCAGGCCAGTCTCGTGGTCGACAGCGCCAAGGCCCGGCTGCTCGGCATTGCCGCGGACCAACTGCGCTCCACACTCTATTCCAGCTTCGGCAGCCGCCAGGTTTCGACCATCTATGCCACCGGCGACAGCTATCAGGTGATTCTCGAACTGGACCCGGAGCGGGACTGGACCACGGCGGCGCTGGCCGATATCAAGATCCGCTCGGCGGCGGGCCCGCTGGTGCCGCTGGCCGCCTTCGCCCGGGTGGAACGGGTGGCCGGACCGTTGACCATCAACCAGTTGGGCCAGCTTCCGGCGGTCACCATCTCCTTCAACCTGCCCCCGGGCGAGGCCCTGGGGCGGGCCGTCGCCCGCACCGATGCGCTGCGCCGCAGCCTGGATCTTCCCGATACCGTGACCACCAGCTTCGGCGGCACCGCCAAGACGTTCCAGCAGTCCCTGGACAACCAGGGCCTGCTGCTGGCGGCGGCCGTGATCACGATCTACATCGTGCTCGGCATTCTCTACGAAAGCTTCATCCACCCCCTGACCATCCTCAGCGGCCTGCCGGCGGCGGCCCTGGGGGCCCTGGGCACGCTGTGGCTGATCGGCATGGATCTCTCGGTGATCGCCGTAATCGGCGTGCTCATGCTGATCGGCATCGACAAGAAGAATGCGATCATGATGATCGACGTGGCCCTGGCGCTGCAACGCCAGGGCCGCCCGGCGGAGGAGGCGATCCGGCAGGCCTGCCTGATGCGCTTCCGGCCGATCATGATGACCACCTTCGCGGCCCTGATGGGCGTCCTGCCGATCGCCTTGGGGGAAGGGGCCAGCGCCGAGCTGCGCCAGCCCCTGGGGGTGGCGGTGGTCGGCGGGCTGGTCGTCTCCCAATTGCTGACGCTCTACATCACCCCGGTGATCTTCCTCTATATGGAAAGCCTGTCCGACCGGACGCGCCGCCTGCTGAGCCGCCGCGCCGCGGCCTGAGCGCCACTTCCGCCCCTTGCGGGATGGCCGCGAGTGGTGCACCAATGCCACCTTTCCTTCGGTCACTTTGTGGTGTCGCCATGGCCTTTATTGCCCACGCCCTGTCGCGGATCAAACCATCGCCCACCATCGCGGTGACCCAGAAGGCGGCCGAACTCAAGGCGGCCGGCCGGGACGTGATCGGCCTTGGCGCCGGCGAGCCCGACTTCCCGACCCCCGACAACATCAAGGCCGCCGGCATCCGGGCGATCGAGCGCAACGACACGAAATACACCGCGGTCGACGGCACCCCGGCCCTGAAGCAGGCGATATGCCTGAAATTCAGCCGCGAGAACAATCTCGCCTACCAGCCGACCCAGATCCATGTCGCCAGCGGCGGCAAGCAGGTGATCTACAACGCCATGATGGCGACGCTGGACCCTGGCGACGAAGTGATCATCCCGGCGCCCTATTGGGTCAGCTATCCCGATATCGTCCTGCTGGCGGGCGGCGTGCCGGTGATCGTGCCGACCAGCCAGGAGCAGGGCTTCAAGATGACGGCCGGGCAACTGGCCGCGGCGATCACGCCCAAGACCAAATGGGTGTTCCTCAACTCGCCGTCCAACCCGACCGGCGCGGCCTATGCCCGGGCCGACCTCAAGCCCCTGACCGAGGTGCTGCTGCAGCATCCCCAGGTCTGGGTGATGACCGACGACATGTATGAACACATCACCTATGACGATTTCCGCTTCGTGACGCCGGCGGAAATCGAGCCGGCGCTCTATCCCCGCACGCTGACGGTGAACGGTGTCTCCAAGGCCTATTCGATGACCGGCTGGCGGATCGGCTATGCCGGGGGCGACAGCGCCCTGATCAAGGCGATGGCCAAGGTCCAGAGCCAGTCGACCTCCAATCCCTGTTCGATCAGCCAGGCCGCCGCCGTCGAGGCCCTGAACGGCCCGCAGGATTTTATTCCGGTGCGGGCGGCCCGCTTCAAGGAACGGCGCGACCTGGTGGTCGCCATGCTGAACCAGGCCAAGGGCCTGACCTGTGCCATCCCGGAAGGCGCCTTTTACGTCTATCCGTCCTGCGCCGGGGTGATCGGCAAGACCGCCCCGGGCGGCCAGGTCATCGGCAATGACGGCGACTTCGTCACCTATCTGCTGGAAAGCGAAGGGGTGGCCGTGGTCCAGGGGGCCGCGTTCGGCCTCGAACCGCATTTCCGCATCTCCTACGCGACCTCCGAAGAGGCCTTGACCGAAGCCTGCCAGCGGATCCAGCGGGCCTGCGCAGCCCTTGTTTAGACCTATTGTAAAAATCTTGGCAATAGCCTAGATATAATTGGCTAAACAAGGAGACGGAAATGAAAAAGGCGACCAAGGGTGCGGGCCGCGACGGCAATCACATAGGGGTCGATCTCGGCCTCAGCGATGCGGCCCGCAAGGCGGCGGCGACCCTCTTGAGCAAGGCTCTGGCGGACAGCTTCGCCGTCTATCTGAAGACCCATAATTACCACTGGAACGTCGGCGGGATGAATTTCTCCCAGCTCCACACCCTGTTCGAGGGCCAGTATGACGAGATGCACGGGGCGATCGACGGCCTTGCCGAACGGATCCGCGCCCTGGGCCACACGGCCCCCGGCACCCTGGCCGAGTTTCTCAAGCTGGCGACGGTCAAGGAAGCCCAGGGCGGGCTGACCGGCGAAGACATGGTGCGCGACCTTCTGGACAGCCAGCAGGCCTTGGTGCGCAGCCTGCGCAAGGCCGAGTCGGAGCTTGGCGAACTGGGCGACGTGGTGTCGGCGGACCTGATGGTCGAACGCAT
Source organism: Alphaproteobacteria bacterium (assembly GCA_021774355.1). Lineage (GTDB taxonomy): Bacteria > Pseudomonadota > Alphaproteobacteria > Zavarziniales > Zavarziniaceae > JAJFJE01. The sequence goes on along the minus strand of JAJFJE010000154.1, from coordinate 20,419 downwards.
CGGCGCCAGCGAAAAGCACGCCTGGATGCTGCGCGCCACGGTCGGCTGTTCCGGGCGGCATGCGGGTTCCCGGTCGCCGGGCGGCGGCGCGAGCGGTGATGCGGCGGCGCGCCGCCGCCCGGGACAGGCCGCGCCGTAACCCCAGGGCGGATTGCGACGAACCCCTGAAGGTCACCCGAGGAGCGGCGCGCATGCTGATCAAGAATGTCCCAAGCTGGCACCTGCCCGAGCGGGCGGCGACGCCCGAAGCGATCTATCTCAACCGGCGCAGCCTGATCGGCGCCCTGGCGGCGGGCAGTGCCCTGGCCGCATCGGGGCCCTTTGCCGCGGCCGCCCGGGCCGAGGACGGCCAAGCGGTGCCCGATCCCAGCCTTGGCCGCTACCCGGCCACGCGCAACGACGCCTATCTCCTCGACCGCCCGGTGACGCCGAAGGATGCGGTCTGGGACTATAATAATTTCTACGAATTCGGCACCAGCAAGAGCATTTCGCGCCGTGCGGCGGCGCTGCAGCCGCGCCCGTGGACGGTGACGGTGGACGGGCTGGTCGACCGGCCGACCCGGTTCGAGATCGACGATCTGTTCGCCAAGGTCCAGTTCGAGGAACGGCTCTATCGCCATCGCTGTGTCGAGGCCTGGTCGATGGCGGTGCCCTGGACCGGCTTTCCGCTCAAAGCCCTGCTCGACCTGGTCGGCCCCCAGGCCGATGCCCGCTATGTCCGCTTCGAGACCTTTATGGATCCCGCTGTCGCGCCGCTGCAGGAGCAGCCCTTCTATCCCTGGCCCTATGTCGAGGGGATGACCCTGGCCGAGGCGGCAAATGACCTGGCCTTCCTGGTCACGGGCATTTACGGCCAGCCCCTGGCGGCCCAGTTCGGTACCCCGCTGCGCCTTGCCCTGCCTTGGAAATACGGCTTCAAATCGATCAAATCGATCGTCAAGGTCACCCTGACGGACGAACGGCCGGTCAATTTCTGGCAGGCCATCGGGCCCAGCGAATACGGCTTCTGGGCCAATGTGAATCCGAATGTCGACCATCCCCGCTGGTCCCAGGCCAGCGAGCGCGTGCTGGCGACCGGCGAGCGGGTTCCGACCCTGCTGTTCAACGGCTATGCCGAGGCGGTGGCCGACCTGTACAAGGGCCTGGGGGCGGAACCCCTCTATATGTAGCCCGGCACGCTCCGGAAGGGCTTCGCGGCACCTTGTTTCGAGGCCCGCGGTCCTCACATAGGAGCGGCGGCTTGCCGCCTTTCCTCTGCTTCCGGAGCCTCCATGGACTATCTGATCGGCCTCGCTGTGGACCCCGCGATCTGGGCGGCCCTTGCCACCCTGATCGCCATGGAGATCGTCCTGGGGATCGACAATCTGATCTTCATTTCGATCCTGACCAATAAGCTGCCGCCGGACCAGCGGACCCGCGGCCGCCGCATCGGCATAAGCCTCGCCTTGATCCTGCGCCTGGGCCTGGTCAGCACCGTCGCCTTCATCGTCCAGTTGACCGCGCCGCTGTTCGTCGTGTTCGGCCAGGGCTTTTCCTGGCGCGACCTGATCCTGATCGCGGGCGGCCTGTTCCTGGTGTGGAAGGCGACCAAGGAAATTCATCACAATGTCGACGCCGATCCCGAACCGGGCGCGGCGCAATCGGGTGCCGCGGTCCTGGGCTTCGGCGCCGCCATCGTGCAGATCCTGGTGCTCGACCTGGTATTTTCCATCGACAGCATCATCACGGCCGTCGGCATGACGGACCACATCCCGGTCATGGTCATCGCCGTGGTGGTGGCGGTCCTCGCCATGTTGCTGGCGGCCGATCCCCTGGCCAATTTCATCCAGCGCAACCCGACCATCGTCATGCTGGCGCTGGGCTTCCTCCTGCTGATCGGGACCACGCTGATTGCCGAAGGCTTCGGCGCCCATGTGCCGAAAGGCTATATCTATGCGGCCATGGCCTTTTCCGCCGGCATCGAGATGCTGAACATGGTCTCGCGCAACGCCCGCCGAAAACGCCGGGCGCAGCCGGGCGACGGCGAATAGCCGGCACGGGCAAAAAAAGCCGGGCCACGAGGGCCCGGCAAGTCCAACAGGGAGGCTTCACGCCGAAACGTGAAGGTGGCCGAAACGGACTGGGGGGCAATCCTTCCGGCCGGAACGCCACCGACCGGGGGAGGTAGGGGGGCGTTCGGGCTGCCGCAACGCAGCAGCACTGAGCGGTAAATTAGGGTGTTTGCTGCGCTGCCACCATCGCTATTGACAAAAGCGGGCATTGCGGCCTTTGCATAGGCAATGCGGGAACCTGGAAATACTTTATTAACTACAAGCGGTTATGGGCAGTTGAGGGGGGCGGAACCGGGCCCTCGCGGCTGCGGCATTACGCTGCACCGCGCCGAAACGGACGGGGTTCTGGCGCCCCGCCCCCGGTGGCGCCGCCCCCGGAGCGGGTATCCGATGCCGGATCCGGCCCCTAGAAGCCCCATTCTGCAACCTTGCGCAGCATGAAATCGCGGAACACGGCGATCCGCTTGGTGTCGCGCAGTTCTTCCGGATAGACGAAATAAGTGTCGAAGGCGGGGCCCGAAACCTCGGGCAGGACCTGGGTCAGCTTGGGGTTGCCCCGCGCCAGATAGTCCGGCAGGGACGCCACGCCGAACCCGGACTCAACGGCCAGCATCACGGCGTAGAGGTTGTTGACGGTGAAGACCGGGGTCCGCGGCTTGGCCGGGTTTGCCCCCTTGGTGAGCAGCCAATTGACCGTCGAGATGGGCTGCGGCACCTCCGGCCCATAGATCAGCAGGGCGTGATGATCCAGGTCTTCGGCGCTTGCCGGTGTCCCGTAACGCTTGAGATAGGCGGGCGAGCTGTAGATGTGGTGCGTCACCTGGACCAGGCGGCGCTGGATCAGGTCGCCTTGGGTGGGTGCGCGGAACCGGATGGCGATATCGGCCTCGCGCATGCCCAGGTCGAGTTCGTCATCGTCCAGGATCAGATGGACCTGAATGTCGGGGTAAAGCTCGGAGAACTCGCGAATCCGCGGCGTCAACCAGACCATGCCGAAGCTGACGGTGGTGGTGACCCGCAGATGGCCGCGCGGCTTGTCCTTGGAGTCTGCCAGCATGGCCTCGGCCATGGACAGCTTGGCGAAGACGTCATGGGCGGTCCGGAACAGCAGTTCGCCCTGTTCGGTCAGGATCAGGCCCCGGGCATGGCGGTGAAACAGCGAAACCTTCAGGCTTTCCTCGAGGGCACTGATCTGCCGGCTGACCGCCGATTGCGACAGGTTCAGCACGTCCCCCGCATGGGTAAAGCTGCCGGCCTCGGCGACAGCGTGAAAAATACGCAGTTTGTCCCAGTCCATCATGCTGCGCGCGCCCCCATCGCGCCCGGCCGTGCTTACGGCGCTCGTCCCTACTCCGCGGCTTCCGCCTGGCCGTCCGCATGGGCGGCCAGGAAGCGTTCCGCCTCCAGGGCCGCCATGCAGCCCATGCCGGCTGCCGTCACTGCCTGGCGAAAGACCTTGTCCTTGACATCCCCGGCGGCGAACACCCCGGGGACGCTGGTCGCCGTCGAATCCGGCGCGGTGAGCAGATAGCCGCTGTCGTCCATCGGCAACTGGCCTTTGAACAATTCGGTCGCCGGGCTGTGGCCGATGGCCACGAACACGCCGTCGCAGGCGAGGTCGCGGGTCTGGCCCGTCCGGACATCGCGCAGGCGCACCCCGGTGACCCCGGGCGGATCGTCTTCGCCCAGGATCTCGGCAATCTCGGCATGCCATTCCACCGCGATCTTCGGGTGGGCCAGCAGGCGGTTCTGGTTGGTCTTGTCGGCCCGCAAATGGTCGCGCCGGTGGATCAGCGTCACCTTGGTCGCGTGATTGGTCAGATAGAGGGCCTCCTCCACCGCGGAATTGCCGCCACCGACCACGACCACCTGCTTGCCGCGGTAGAAGAAGCCGTCGCAGGTGGCGCAGGCCGACACGCCAAAGCCCTGGAACCGCTGTTCCGACGGCAGCCCCAGCCACTTGGCGCTGGCCCCGGTGGCGATGATCAGGGTCTCGGCGACATAGCGCGCGCCGGAATCGCCGCGGGCCACGAAGGGCCGCCGGGAAAGATCGACCGCGGTGATGATATCGTCGATCAGGGTGGTCCCGACATGGGCCGCCTGGGCCTCCATCTGCTCCATCAGGAACGGTCCCTGGATGGCGGTGGCAAAGCCCGGATAGTTCTCGACCTCGGTGGTGATGGTCAATTGGCCGCCCGGCTGGAGGCCACGGACCATCACCGGGTCGAGGCAAGCGCGCGCCGCTTAGATCGCGGCGGTGCAGCCGGCGGGGCCGGAGCCGATGATCAGGACCTTGGCGTGACGACTCTCGGACATCTTATCTCTCCGCGCCCGCCCCAGGGACGCCTCGGGTCCGATTCGCCGGACCACGCGCTTGGGGTCATGTTAGGCGGCCCGGGGGCTGCACGCCAACAGGATCGCGCCTCCATGGATGGGGGTCCGGAGACCGTGTTTCAATAGGCGGCGGTGGTCAATTTCGTGTTTGCCGGGGGCGGGCGGCGCTTGACCTTCCCCGCGCGACCGGGCAAAGGGGGCGCACGCAATAATCTTGCGGATTCCGGGGGCTTTCATGACGAAATCCAAGCTCGACGCGATCGATTTGCAAATCCTCGATCACTTGCAGCGGGATGGGCGGATGAGCAATGTCGATCTGGCGCGCGCCGTGGGGATCTCCGCGCCGCCCTGCCTGCGGCGCATGCGGGGCCTGGAGGAGGCCGGCTATATCCGCGGCTATCACGCCGAAGTCGACGGCGCGGCGCTCGGCTTCGAGGTCACGGTATTCGCCCTGGTCGGCCTGGCCAGCCAGGCCGAGGCCGACCTGGTGGCCTTCGAGGAACGGGTCCGCTCCTGGCCGCTGGTCAGGGAATGCTGGATGCTGAACGGCGAGATCGACTTCATCCTGAAGGTCGTGGCCCGGGATCTGGCCGAATTCCAGGCCTTCCTGACCCGCGACCTGACCCCGGCGCCGAATGTTGCCAGCGTCAAGACCAGCTTCACCATCCGCAACGGCAAGCACGCGCCGGGCGTGCCCTTCGACCTGGCGGCCCGGCCCCATCGGCGGTGACCGCGCGCGCCCTTCGCCCGTGGATGGCCGGTACGGGGGGGCCGGCCATGACGGAACGGGAAGGGCCCGCCTTCAGGCGAAATAGACCTTGAGGATCTCGTAGGATTTGTGCCCGCCGGGAGTGGTTACCTCGACCTCGTCGCCGACAGTCTTGTTGATCAGCGCCCGGGCCAGCGGCGACGAAATCGACAGGCGTCCGGCCTTTACGTCGGCCTCGTCGACACCGACGATCTGAAACACCTGCTCCTCGTCGGACTCAGTATCCACCAGGGTGACCGTGGCGCCGAATTTGATGATCGCGCCGGACAGTTTCGACAGGTCGATCACCTGGGCCCGGGACAGCTTGTCCTCCAGCTCGATGACCCGGGTCTCGATAAAGCTCTGCCGTTCCTTCGCCGCATGATATTCGGCGTTTTCGGACAAATCACCATGCGCCCGCGCTTCCGCGATCGCCTGGATGACAGACGGGCGGTCGACGCTCTTCAATTTCTTCAGCTCGGCTTCCAGTGATTCGAAGCCTGCAGCCGTCATGGGCACTTTTTCCATCGCCCTCGATCCAGAAAACCGTGATCCGTCGGGCGGCCGGCGCCGCCCGCAACATTCTCAAGCCGGGCCGCCGGCCCGCAGTGAAAATCAAGTGTAAGATTGCAGACTGGCCACTTCAAGGCGGCCTGAGCGGAGTGCAGCAATTGCTTTTACCGCTGCCCGTGCTCCGGCAACGGTCGTGTAGTAAGGCAGTTTCAGCAACAGGGCGCTGTGTCGCAGTTCGTAGGAATCGGCAATCGACTTGGCGCCTTCCGTGGTGTTGAAGACCAGTGCCACCTCGCCGTTCTTCATCGCGTCGACAATGTGGGGGCGACCTTCCAGGACCTTGTTGACTTGCCGCACGGGGATCTGGTGGCCGGTCAGGAACGACGCCGTGCCCCGGGTGGCGATGATGTCGAAACCCAGTTCGGCCAGGGTCCGGGCCAAGGGCAGCATGGCGTCCTTGTCGGCGTTGCGCACCGAGATAAAGACGTTGCCCGACTGGGGCAGCATGGTGCCCGAAGCGATCTGCGACTTGGCGAAAGCCATTTCGAACGAACGGTCGAGGCCCATGACCTCGCCGGTCGATTTCATCTCCGGCCCCAGCAGGATGTCGACGCCGGGGAAGCGGGCGAAGGGGAAGACCGATTCCTTGACCGCCACATGGCCCAGGATCTTCGGCTTCAGGCCAAAGCTGGCCAGGGTCTCCCCGGCCATTACCCGGGCGGCGATCTTGGCCACCGGCACGCCGATCGCCTTGGCCACGAAGGGCACGGTGCGCGAGGCCCGGGGATTGACCTCCAGCACGTAGATCTCGCCATTGGCGATGGCGAACTGGATGTTCATCAGCCCGACCACGCCCAGCGCCCGGGCCAACTGCTCGGCCTGGGCCGTCAGCGCGGCGATGGTCGCCTCCGACAGGCTATAGGGCGGCAGCGAGCAGGCCGAGTCCCCGGAATGGATCCCGGCCTCCTCGATGTGCTCCATGATGCCGGCGACGAACACCGTCTCGGCGTCGGCGATGGCGTCGACATCGACCTCGATCGCCTGGGCAAGATAGCGGTCGATCAGCACCGGGCTGGTGCCCGAGACCACCACCGCCTCGGTCATGTAGCGGTTCAGCCCGGCCAGGTCCTGGACGATTTCCATCGCCCGCCCGCCCAGCACATAGGATGGGCGGATGACCACCGGGAACCCGATCTCGGCGACCACCTTGCGTGCCGCTTCGAGCGAGGTGGCAAGGCCGTTGGCCGGCTGCTTGAGGCCCAGCCGGTGCAGCAGGACCTGGAACCGCTCCCGGTCCTCGGCCATGTCGATGGCATCGGGCGAGGTCCCCAGGATCGGAATGCCGGCCTCGGCCAGCGCATGGGACAGCTTCAAGGGAGTCTGCCCGCCGAGTTGGACGATCACGCCGTGAAGCGTGCCGGCACGCTGTTCGACGGCGATCAGTTCGACCACGTCCTCGGCGGTCAGGGGCTCGAAATACAGCCGGTCGGAGGTGTCGTAGTCGGTCGACACGGTCTCCGGGTTGCAGTTGACCATGATCGTCTCGTAGCCCGCCTCGGTCAGGGCATAGCAGGCGTGGACGCAGCAATAGTCGAACTCGATGCCCTGGCCGATGCGGTTGGGGCCGCCGCCCAGGATGACCACTTTCTTCGCCGTCGTCGGCTGGGACTCGCACTCGCCCGCGGCACCGGTCTCGTAGGTCGAATACATATAGGGGGTGCGGGAATCGAACTCCGCGGCACAGGTATCGATACGCTTGAACACCGGCCGCACCGCCAGGCCATGGCGATGGGCCCGCACCGCGGCCTCGCTTTGGCCGGTCAGCGTGGCCAGCCGGGCATCGGAAAAGCCCTGGGCCTTGAGGCCGCGCAGGCCGGCGGCGTCCGCCGGCAGGCCGGTGGCGCGGATGTGCGCCTCGGCCGCCACGATCGCCTCGATCTGGCGCAGGAACCAGCGGTCGATGCGGCTGGCCTGATGGATCTCCTCGACCGTCATGCCGGCGCGGAAGCCGTCGGCCACGACCACCAGGCGGTCGGGCACCGGCTTGCCCAGTTCGACCTCGATGGCGTCGCGCTCGCCGTGCAGGCGGGGGACCTCGTCGAAGCCGGTCAGCCCGGTTTCCATCGAGCGCAGGGCCTTCTGTACCGATTCGGCAAAGCTGCGGCCGATCGCCATGGCCTCGCCCACCGATTTCATCGCCGTCGTCAGCAGCGCGTCGGCGCCCTTGAACTTCTCGAAGGTGAAGCGCGGGATCTTGGTGACGACATAGTCGATGGTCGGTTCGAACGAGGCCGGGGTGGTACCGGTGATGTCGTTGGTCAACTCGTCGAGGGTGTAACCGACTGCAAGCTTGGCGGCGACCTTGGCGATCGGGAAGCCGGTCGCCTTGGAGGCCAGGGCCGAGGAGCGCGAGACCCGCGGGTTCATCTCGATCACAACCATCCGGCCATCGGCCGGATCGACCGCGAACTGGACGTTCGAGCCGCCGGTCTCGACCCCGATCTCGCGCAGCACCGCCATCGAGGCGTTGCGCATGATCTGGTATTCCTTGTCGGTCAGGGTCAGGGCCGGGGCCACGGTGATCGAATCGCCGGTATGGATGCCCATCGGGTCGATGTTCTCGATGGAACAGATGATGATGCAGTTGTCCGCCTTGTCGCGGACCACCTCCATCTCATACTCCTTCCACCCGGCGACCGATTCCTCGATCAGCACCTCGGTGGTCGGCGAGGCGTCCAGGCCCGAGGCGACGATCCGCTCGAACTCGTCCCGGGTATAGGCGATGCCGCCGCCCGAGCCGCCCAGGGTGAAGGACGGCCGGATCACCGCCGGCAAGCCGATCGCGGCGACCACGGCCAGCGCCTCGGCCAGGCTGTGGGCGATGCCCGAGCGCGGGCTTTCCAGGCCGATCCGTTCCATTGCCTGGTGGAACTTCTGGCGATCCTCGGCCATTTCGATGGCGTCGCGCTTGGCCCCGATCAGTTCCACGTTGTAACGCGCCAGGGTGCCGTCATCGGCCAGCGCCATGGCGGTGTTGAGCGCGGTCTGCCCGCCCATGGTGGGCAGCAGGGCGTCGGGCCGCTCGGCGGCGATGATCTTGGCCACCACCTCGGGGGTGATCGGCTCGATATAGGTGGCGTCGGCCAGGCCGGGGTCGGTCATGATCGTCGCCGGATTGGAATTGACCAGGATCACCCGGTAGCCTTCGGCCTTCAGGGCCTTGCATGCCTGGGTCCCGGACTAGTCGAACTCGCAGGCCTGGCCGATGACGATCGGGCCGGCACCGATGATCAGGATCGACGCGATATCGGTGCGTTTAGGCATGGGTGCGGATCAACTCGAGAAAGCGGTCGAACAGATAATGGCTGTCTTCCGGCCCGGGCGAGGCTTCCGGGTGGTACTGCACGGAAAACACCGGGCGATGCTTCAGGCGGAAGCCTTCATTGCTGCCGTCGAACAGCGAGACATGGGTGACTTCGGCGTCGTCGGGCAGGCTTTCGGCGACGACCACGAAGCCGTGATTCTGGCTGGTGATCTCGACCCGGCCGGTGGCCAGGTCCTTGACCGGGTGATTGGCGCCGCGGTGGCCCTGGGCCATCTTGGCGGTCCGCCCGCCCAGCGCCAGGGCCAGCATCTGGTGGCCCAGGCAAATCCCGAACAGGGGCTTGCCGCTGTCGACCAGGGCGCGGATGGTCGGCACCGCATAGGCGCCGGTCGCCGCGGGGTCGCCCGGGCCGTTGGACAGGAAGATGCCGTCGGGCTCCAGGCGCAGCACGTCCGCGGCGCTGGCGCTGGCCGGCACCACCGTGACCCGGGCGCGGGCCGCGGCCAGGCAGCGCAGGATGTTGCGCTTGCAGCCGTAGTCGATGGCGACGACATGGCATCGGGGGGCGGTCTGGCGACCGAAGCCGGCGCCGATCGTCCAGGCCGTCTCGTCCCAGCCATAGCTCTGGGTGCACGACACCTCGGCGGCCAGGTCCATCCCTTCCAGCCCCGGCCAGGCCGCCGCCTTGGCCTGCAGCGCGGGGATGTCGAAGACGCCGTCCGGGGCATGGGCGATCACCCCGCTGGGCGCACCCGCCGCCCGGATCAGCCGGGTCAGTTGCCGGGTGTCGATGCCGGAAAGGCCAACCAGATTGCGCTTGGCCAGCCAGCGGGACAGGGGCTCGGCGGCGCGCCAGTTGGACGGCTCGGTCAGGCCCATGCGCAGGATGCAGCCGCGGGCCGCCGGAACCACCGCTTCGATATCGTCGAGATTGGCCCCGACGATGCCGATATGGGGGAAGGTGAAGGTGATGATCTGCCCGGCATAGGAGGGATCGGTCATGATCTCCTGATAGCCGGTCATCGAGGTGTTGAAACAGACCTCGCCGACCGCTTCGCCGGTGGCACCGAGCCCGGCCCCGGAAAAAACGCTACCATCGGCGAGGACCAGCACGCCGGTCCCCTGGGCCGGGCGCGCGTCTGCGGTAACGGCGCCCCCTGGCTTGGCTGGGGGCACGTCTGCTGGCGTCAAGGGCATGCGAAAACTCCGCGGCGAGAGACCCCCGCCGGTCAAATCGGCCGGACCTTAGGCGGCCCGGCGGCGCAGGTCAAGCCGTGGGCACGAGACCCGGCAGGAGCGCCGGCGTACCGAGTGACCGGGCACGGGCGTCGGGCGTGCGGATGCCTTCCGCACCCGTGATTCGGCTGCTCAAGAGCGCAGCCCGGTATGGCGCTCGCGCAAGGCGGCCGTTGGTCCGCGGCGTGCGGTTGGCGATAAGTGCCCGTGCTGGTTGGTTTTGAATTTCGGGCGCGCGAGGCGCACCATGGCGTCGGTGTGCGATGCCCACCGGCCGCCGGGCGGCTGCAAAGGGTACCTTTCGGGACTGTTGCTGTTGGGCGCGGGGCAATATATTCGCACGTGTCGGCAAGGATGAGGATGAAATGACCGGAGCGCTGGAGGCCCTGATCGCGAAAGCCCGTAAGGTTCAGATGACGGATACGCAGTTGCGTGAGCAGCGCCTGAGCTTCGTTTACGGCAACACACACATCGAAAACGAGCGGATTACCCGTCAGATGGTGGCGGAGGCCGACCGGAAGGTCGCGGACGACGAGGCTCTTGGGGGTCGAAGGGGCAAATGAATGCCGACAGGCACAGCAGCGCCGATCCGATCGAGTTGATAACGGACCCGGAGGAAAAGGCTCGCCGGGAAGCCGAAAACGGCATCCGGCAATTCAATGCTGCGCTGACCGTGATCCGCAATTATATCTCAAATCCGGATAAGGCCTTCCGCCTCAATCAGGCACTCATACTGAGCCTGCATCGGGAGGCCCTGGACGGGATCCATCCTCTGGCGGGCACCTACCGGAATTCGCCGGTTTCCATCAGCAATAGCGGCCATTCCCCACCCCTTCATGTGGAGGTCCCCGACCTGGTCGCGGAGATGTGCGACTATGTCAATCGACATTGGGACGAGCGGGGCGCCATTCACCTCGCTGCCTATGTCCTCTGGAGGATGTGCTGGATACACCCGATTGCCGACGGCAATGGCCGGACCGCCAGGGCCCTGCTTTACATCGTGCTCAATGTTAAACTGAAAAGCCTTTTGCCGGGCACGCCGACCATCCCGGATCAGATCGCCGCCGATAAAACCCCCTATTACGCAGCATTGGAAAAGTCTGACGCCTCCTGGAAGGGGGAAATACTGGCCCTTTCGGAAATGGAAGCGATGCTGGAAACCATGCTCGCGACACAACTTCTGAACGCCACGCGCGAAGCCGCGATCTGATCCTGGGCTACACGTCGCTATAATCGGCGACTTTGCCCCAGGCTGCGCGCAGCACGGCCTTCTGGACCTTGCCCATGGTGTTGCGCGGCAGGCGGTCGGCGATGACGATGCGGCGGGGCTGCTTGAAGCGGGCAAGGCGGTCATGCAGGCCGGCGAGGAGTGTCGCCGGGTCGAGGGTGGCGCCGGGGCGGGGTACCACCACGGCGGCGACCTGCTCGCCCAGATCCGGGTCGGGCAGGCCGATTACCGCGCTCTCCAGTACCCCGGGCAGGGCGTCGATCGCCTCCTCGACCTCCTTGGGATAGATATTCAGGCCGCCGGAGATGATCAGGTCCCGGGCCCGGCCGACGATCTGCAGGCAGCCCGTGTCGTCGCACCGGCCCAGGTCGCCGGTGATGAAGAAGCCGTCGGGACGGAAGGCTTCGGCGGTCTTGTCCGGCTGGCGCCAATAGCCCTTGAAGACATTGGGGCCGCGCAGTTCGACCATGCCGGTCTGCCCCGGCGGCACCGGCCGGCCGGTCTCCGGGTCGCTCACCCGCAGGACCACGTCGGGCAGGGCCGGGCCGACCCAGCCGGGCCGGCGCGGCCCGTCATAGGGGTTGGAGGTGATCATGCCGGTCTCGGTCATGCCATAGCGCTCCAGGATCTGATGGCCGGTCGCCGCGGCGAAGGCCCGGTGGCTGTCGGCCAGCAGGGGGGCCGAGCCCGAGATGAACAGGCGCATGCCGGCCGCCGCCGCGGCCAGGCCCGGCTGGTCGAGCAGGCGGGTATAGAAGGTCGGCACGCCCATCAGGGTGGTTGCCCGGGGCATCAGGCGGAGGATCGCGGCCGGGTCGAAGCGGGGCAGCCAGAGCAATCGGGCCCCGGCCAGCAGGGCGACGTGGCAGGCGATGAACAGGCCATGGACATGGAACACGGGCAGGGCATGGAGCAGCACGTCGCCGGCGGTGAAGCGCCACAGATCGACCAGGGTGCGGGCATTGGCGGCCAGGTTGCCAGGGCTGAGCATGGCGCCCTTTGCCCGCCCGGTGGTTCCCGAAGTGTAGAGGATCGCGGCAAGCTCGTCCGGTCCCCGGGGGATGTCGGCGAAGCCGCCGGCAGCGGCCTGGGCCAGGTCGGCCAGGCTGCCCCGGCCGTCGGCGTCGAGGGTCGCCACCGGGCAGGGCAGGGCGGCGGCGGCGGCGGCCCGGCCCGGGTCGACCACCAGCAGGCGGGGCTCGGCGTCGGCGATGAAATAGCCGACCTCGCTCGTCGTGTAGGCGGGATTCAGCGGCAGGAACACGGCGCCGGCGCGCAGGCTGCCCAGATAGAGCAGCAGCGCCGCCACGCTTTTTTCCACCTGGACGGCGACGCGGTCGCCCGGCCGGACCCCCAGGGCGACCAGGGCGCGGGCCCAGGCGGCCGATTGGGCGACGATGTCGCCATAGCTGAGGTGGCATCCGTCGGCGGTTTCGATCGCCGGCCGCCCGGCAGCCGGCATGGATTGGCGGATCTGGTCGAACAGATAGGACATGGCAGCCGATCCTAACGGCTTCCTGGTCCTTCACGCCACGATCGGCTATTCGAAATGACCGTCTTGTATGGGGGAACCAGCCGTGCCGCTTCCAGCCACCCTCAAGGGCCGCCTGGCCCTCCCGGCGATCGCCGCGCCGATGTTCCTGGTGTCCGGCCCCGATCTGGTGGTCGAAGCCTGCCGGGCCGGCATACTGGGCACCTTCCCGGCGCTCAACCAGCGCAGCACCGAAGCCTATGGCGCCTGGCTCGACGAGATCGAAGGCCGCCTCGCCGCCCTTGCCGCGGAGGGCGCGCGGCCGGCGCCGTTCGGCGTCAACCTGATCGTCCATCCGTCAAATACCCGGCTGGAGGCCGATCTGCGCCTGACCGTCGCCCGCAAGGTGCCCCTGGTCATCACCTCCCTCGGGGCGGTCAAGGAGGTGGTCGATGCGGTCCACGCCTATGGCGGCCTGGTGTTCCACGACGTGATCAACATCCGCCATGGCCGCAAGGCCGCCGGCGCCGGGGTCGACGGCCTGATCGCGGTCTGCGCCGGTGCGGGCGGCCATGCCGGGACCTTGAGCCCCTTTGCCCTGATCCCCGAACTGCGCAGCTTTTTCGACAAGACGATCATCCTGTCGGGGGCGATCTCGACCGGCGCCCAGATCGCCGCCGCACGCCTGCTGGGGGCCGATCTGGCCTATCTGGGCACCCGCTTCATCGCCACCCGGGAAGCCCTGTCAGACCCCGGCTACAAGCAGATGATCGTCGATGCCCATGCCGGGGACATCGTCTATACCCCCGGCATCAGCGGCGTGGACGCCAATTTCCTGCGCCCGTCGATTGCCGCTGCAGGGCTCGACCCCGACCAGCTGAAGCGCCCGGAAAAGCTCGACATGGGCAAGGAGGCGCGGGCCTGGAAGGATGTCTGGTCGGCCGGCCAGGGGGTCGGCTCGATCACCGATGTCCCGACCGTCGCCGACCTCTCGGCACGGCTGTTCGCCGACTACCGGGCGGCGCTGGCCCAGGCGGCCGCCCTGTCGCTCTGACGGCGGCGGCGTTCCCGGGCGCCGCTCACGCCTTGACGATGGCGTTATGGTAGGCGCCGCAATAATACATCAGCGGCTCGCCGTTGCGGGGTGCGGTGGCGCGGACCACACGGCCCACCATGATGACATGGTCGCCGCCTTCGTAACGCTGCCAGGGCACGCATTCGAAGACCGCCAGGGCGCCGTCGAACACCGGGCAGCCACGGGCGCTCACCTGATGCGGCGTCACTGCCCAGCCGTCGCCGGCAAAGCGGGCGAAGGCGCGGGAGACCTCGACCTGGTCGGCCGCGAGGATGTTCACGGCATAGGCGCCGGCCGTGGTGAAGGCCTCGTAGCAGCTGGCCTCGTTGCGCAGGGAAAACAGAACGAGCGGCGGATCGAGGGATACGGTGTTGAAGGAATTGACCGTGACGCCGAGCTTGGCGCCCGCCTCGGTTACCATTGTCACCACGGCGATGCCCGTGGCGAAGCGCCCGGCGACATCGCGGAAGACGCGCGGGTCCAGGGGCCCGTGATCCTGCGCCGTTGCGGTTTCTGCCATTCCTGCCTCGTCTCGACGCGCCGGCGGCGCTGTGGGGCTCGATTATGGCGAGGATCGCGCCGCTGCGGGAACCCCGTTTGGGCGGCCGGGTCCATGCGCCCGGCGCGCTGCTGTCAGCCTGCTGTCAGCCGCTCTGCGTGACACTGCGCCACGGCGCCTGATCTTCGCGGCGGCCGGGAGCTTGCCATGACTCATTCTATCGGCCGTTGGCCGAAATTCCCGCCGGGCAGTGCCGGGATGGTCCTGGTGATCGCCGCCGCCTATGGCCTGGCGACCGGATTAGTGCAGTTCGCCACCCCCATTCCCGCCTGGCGAATCGATTCGCCGGTCGAGCTGGGTTCCGCCGCGGCGGTCCTTGCGGGCCTGGCCTGGAGCCTTGCCCACGCCGTCACCGCGGCGCTGGGCAGCGACGACCGCCGGCGCTGGTGGATGGCGAGTTTTGCCATGGTTGCGCTGACCCTGATCCAGGCAACCGACTGGTTCGACGGCATCGACGACCTGCCGGACGTCGATCTGATCCTCAATCTGCCCCTGTGGCTGACGGTCGCCTTGCTGCTCCGTGGCGCCCTCGGCGGCCACCGCCGTCGACCCTGGGCGTCCCGGTGCTGGACGGCCGGGCTGGCGCTGCAATTGGCGTCGATGGCCCTGGACGTGGCCGAAGGCCTGCTGCCCGCGGACTGGCCCGTCTCTGCCGAGCGCTTTTCCGCGCTGACCGAGATGATGGAATTGCTGTGTATCGAGGCCTATGTCGCGGCCCTGGTGCTGCGGGCGGCCACCCTGGTCCCGGTGGCCGCCGGAACCCAGGCGTTTCCCCGCTTTGGCGGCCTGGCTGTCGGCAGCGAGGCCAGGCGGCTGTTTCGCACGGCCGGGCTGTTCCGCAGCGCCAAATATCCGCCGGTACGCGCCGCCTTCTACCCGGTGCTGAAGGAATTGCTGCTGGTCGTGGTCTGCCTGGGCCTGGCGGCACGGCTGGGCGGCATTGCCCGCCGTGCCGGCGGCCGGTCGCGGTTCGGACAAGTGGCCGACCTGATGGTGCTGGGATTCAACGACGGCGTCGACCCGCCCAGCTATTACGCCCACGAGCTCTATCTCCCCCAGCGGCGGGCCGAGGCGGTCCATTACCTGACCCGCTACGAGACCAAGAACGGCCTGCTCTATGCCCTGAACACTGCCCGGCCGCAGCCCTTTGCGGGCCACGAGATGAACGACAAGCTGCTCTTCGCCGAATGCTGCGAGCAGCACGGCCTGGCCGCCGCGCCGGTGCTGATGGTGGCCGGGGCCGGCGCGGTGCTGCGCCGGGTGCCGCGCGCCACCCTCGACCAGGACCTGTTCTGCAAGCCGCGGCGCGGCCTGGGGGCGCGGGGCGCCGCGCGGTTTCGCCGGGTCGCCCCGGAACGCTACCAGGACAATGCGGGCCGGGAGCTGTCGCTCGACCAGCTTGTCGAGCGGCTGCGGGCCGCCGCCGTGCCGGTCCTGGTCCAGCCCTGTCTGCGCAATCATGCCGACCTGGCCGGCTTTGCCGACGCCTCTCTGGTCACGATCCGGGTGGTCACCTGCCTCGACCCCGAGGGCGTGCCGGAGGTCACCCATGCAATGCTGCGGGTGCTGTCGAAGCTCGAGCCGGAATGGCCGTGCAACGACGAATTCGGCACGCCGATCGACCTGGCCGATGGCCGCCTCGGGATGGTTGCCAGCGACCGCCTGGCGCGCTGCGCCGAACGGTTCAGCCGGCACCCGGTGACCGGCCGGCCGGTGGCCGGCGGCCGGCTCGACCAATGGCCCGAGGTCAAGGCGCTGGCGCTGGCCGCCCACGCCGCCTTCGCCCATCGCCTGCTGGTCGGCTGGGACATTGCGGTGACCGACCGGGGGGCGCTGCTGCTCGAAGGCAATACTAATCTCGACGTGATGTTCCTGCAGCAGGTTCATCGCCGGGGGTTCGGGCGGGACCGGCTGGGCGCGTTATTACGCCATCACCTGCGCGCTCTGCCACAGGTCGCGGCCGAACCCTTGTCGCCATAACCGATTTGTTAACGATGGAGGGGGTCCAATGGGGTCCTGATCAAGCAAGGGTCCCACCATGTTCGATGGCGCTAGGCTTCTCATCACCGGCGGTACCGGCTCGTTCGGGCGCCGCTATGTCGATACATTGCTGAAGCGCTACGACTGCCACAGCGTCATCGTTTTCTCCCGCGACGAGCAGAAGCACTACCAGTTGAGCCTCGACCGGCCCGATCCGCGCCTGCGCTTCTTCGTCGGCGACGTGCGCGACTACGAACGGCTGAAGATGGCCATGCGCAAGGTGGATTATGTGATCCACGCGGCGGCCATGAAGCATGTGCCGCTGGCTGAATATAATCCGTTCGAATGCCTGAAGACCAATATCTACGGGGCGGAAAACCTGATCCGCGCCGCCATCGAGGAGGGGGTCAAGCAGGTCATCGCCCTGTCGACCGACAAGGCGGCCAACCCGGTCAATCTTTACGGTGCCTCCAAGCTCGCCTCGGACAAGCTGTTCGTCGCGGCCAACAACCTGTCGGGCGCCGGCGGCACCCGGTTCTCGGTGGTCCGCTACGGCAATGTGGTGGCCTCGGCCGGTTCGGTGGTGCCGTTCTTCGAACGCCTGATCCGTGAAGGCAGCGATCACCTGCCGGTGACCGACGTGCGCATGACCCGGTTCTGGATCACCCTGCAGCAGGGGGTCGATTTCGTGCTGCGCAATTTCGCCCGCATGCATGGCGGCGAGATCTTCGTGCCCAAGATCCCGTCGGTGCGCATCGACGACCTGGCCCATGCGATGGCGCCCCACCTGCCGCGCAAGGGGGTGGGTATCCGCCCCGGCGAGAAGCTCCACGAGGTGATGTGCCCGGTCGACGATTCCCGTTTGACCCTGGAATTCGACGACCATTTCGTGATCCAGCCGACCATCAAATATTACGGCCGCGAGTTCGACTACAGCCATAACCGGCTGGGCGAGACGGGCCGTCCGGTCGAGGACAGTTTCGACTACCGTTCGGACAATAACGGCTATTTCCTGAGCGAGGCGGAGATCCTGGCCTATAACCGGCACGCCCTGGCCAATGACAGCTTCGCCGCCTATGGACTGGCGGCGATCACCGCCGCCGCGGCCCTTGCCGACCGGGGCATGAGAGCCTGCGCATGATCCCCTATGGACGTCAGGATATCGCGGAGGCGGATATTGCCGCCGTGGTGGCGGTGCTGCGCTCCGACGTCCTGACCCAGGGCCCGGTGGGTCCGCGCTTCGAGGCAGCGGCCGCGGCTGCCACGGGCGCAGCCCATGGGGTGGCCGTCAGCAGCGGCACCGCCGCCCTCCATCTCGCTTATCTCGCCGCCGGGATCGGCCCCGGGTCGCGGGTCTGGACCGTGCCCAACAGCTTCGTCGCCACAGCCAATGCGGCGCTTTATTGCGGCGCGACGGTCGATTTCGTCGATATCGATCCGGTTACCCGGACCATGGCGCCGGCCGCCCTGGCGCTCAAGCTGGAGCAGGCGGAACGGGATGGTTGCCTGCCCGACCTGATCGTGCCGGTCCATTTCGCCGGCCTGCCCGCGGCCATGGCCGAGATTGCGGCGCTCGCCGCGCGCTACGGCGCCACGGTGGTCGAGGACGCCTGTCACGCCCTGGGGGCGCATGACGGCGCGGCGCCGGTCGGCGCCTGCAGCTACTCGGCCATGACCGTCTTCAGCCTGCACCCGGTCAAGATTATCACCGCCGGCGAAGGCGGACTGGTCGCCACCAACGATGCCCGGCTGGCGGCGCGCCTGCGCCTGCTGCGCAGTCACGGCATCACCCGCGACCCTGCCGAGATGACCCTGCCCTGCGACGGTCCGTGGTTCTACGAACAGCAGGCATTGGGCTTCAATTACCGCCTGACCGATATCCAGGCGGCCCTGGGCCTGTCCCAGATCGGCCGGCTGGGCGCCTTTGTCGCCCGCCGGACGGCGCTGGCCGCCCGCTATGACCGGGCCCTGGCGGGGCTTGGCCTGGGCCTACCCCGGGTTCCCGCCGGCCTTGCCTCGGCCTGGCATCTCTATGTGGTCGATTGGCCGCCGGCCAGCCGGGCCGAGGCCCTGGTCGCCCTGCGCCAGGCCGGGATCGGGGTCAACGTCCACTATATCCCGATCCACCTGCAGCCCTTCTGGCGGGCCCGGGGCTTTGCGCCCGGGCAGTTTCCGGTGGCTGAACGGCATTATGCCGGGGCCTTGTCGCTGCCCCTTTATCCGCGCCTGTCCGACGACGAGCAGGGCTTTGTGATCGCCCAACTGGGCGCCCTGTGCCAAGCGGTCAAAGCAGCGGAATAACGGCGTCGAGCCCGTCGACCGGCCCCCGGATCAGGGGGTGGCCGGCCAGGCCGGCCGGCAGGACCCGCCCCAGATAGGCCGTCGCGACCCCGGCGCCGAGCGCCGAGCGGGCGCCCTGGACGCTGTCTTCGACCGCCAGGCTGGTTGCGGCGTCGGCCCCCAGGCGTGCCAGGGCCAGGCGATAGGGCGCGGGATCGGGCTTGCCCGCCGTGGTCTCGCCGCCCCCGACCACCAGATCGACCGCCAGGGCGTGGCGGGCCAGCCAGGCGGCGACCGTCGGCCCGTCCGCCGAGGTGACCACGGCCACGGCATAGCGGCCGCGGGCGGCGGCCAGCAGGCGGCCGGCCCCGGCCGCCGGCCGGGCCCCGTCCTGGGCCCGGCGGGCCAGGGCCCGGTAGCGGCCCAGCAGAATTTCCGGCGGTTCGGTCAGGCCGTGGCGGCGGGCCAGCAGGCGGGCGATAATTGCCAGGGGCGGGCCGTTCAGGCGGTCGAATTCGCGGTCGCTGCCGGTCCGGCCGTGGCCCGCCAGGAAACCGTGATAGGCCGCGCGCAGGGCATCCAGGCTGGCGCACAGGGTGCCGTCGAAATCCAGCAGCAGGGCCGGCGCCATCACGCCTGGCCGGTCAGGTGCTGCCCGGCCAGGCGTTGTCCGGCCGGTGGGTGTCCGGCCACCGGGTGTCCGGTCAGGCGTTGCCCGGCCAGGACCAGCCGGCAGAGCGGCGCATAAAGCGGCTCGATCATGGTCTTGACCCGTTCCGCATGGGCCGCCGTCGCATCCGCCGGGGGGCAGGGCGGCAGGTCGTACCAGGTCTCGGCCAGGATCGCCCCGGCGTCGATTTCCGCGGTCATGGCATGGGCCGTGATCGCCGCCCGGCGCTCGCCGGCCTCGATCGCCCGGCGCACCGGCTCGGCCCCGCCATAGGCGGGCAGGGCGCCGCGATGGAGGTTAACGGTCCCCCGGGCGAAGCGGTCGAGCACGGCCTGCGGCACCAGGGCACGCCAGGACAGGGAGACCAGCAGGTCCAGCGGGCCGCCGGGCAGGCGCGGGCCGATGTCCCGGGCCTGGGGGAAGTCGAGCACGTGGAGGGGCACGGCGCGGCGCCGGCACAGGGCGGCGAACTCCGCGACCTCGTCGCGGGCGCCGCCGCCGGCGGCCCGGGGCAGCATGCCGTGGGTGAAGACCGCAGCGACCTCCAGCCCGGGATCGGCCAGCAGGGCATCGTGCAGGACCAGCAGGCCGGGCCTACGAGCGAGCAGGGCGACGACGCGCATCGATCTCCTCCGTCTCGGCCGGGGCCGCCCCGGCGGGATCGATCAGGTCCCAGGACAGGGGCTCGCCCGGCGCAATGGCGCGGGCGGCGCGCCGCCCGAGGATTGCCGGCAGGTGCCGCGGCGCCAGGCCGTGACCGGGCCGGACCACCCGCAGGTTGGCCCGGCTGAAGCTGTCGCCCCGGGCGATCGGGGCGGTGACGAACAGCGAGCGGCGGAAGACGATCGAGCCGGCCTCCCGCGGGGTCGGGCCATAGGCCACCCGGCCGGTCGCGGCATGGGCGGCGCGGCAGCCCGCGACCAGGGCGGCGAACTCGGCCGGCAGGCTG
>JAJFJE010000153.1 GCA_021774355.1 Alphaproteobacteria bacterium | reverse complement strand
ACAGCAGGGCCATGGGGTCAGAGAATCCGCTGGGCCAGAAACGCCGCGACAGCCGCCACGTCGTCCGGATGGTGGGCCGCGGTGAAGGCAAAGCGCAGGCGGGCAGTGCCCTGGGGCACTGTCGGCGGGCGGATCGCCGTGACCAGATAGTTTTCCGCGGCAAGCTGGGCCGAAGCGGCAAGGGCCAGGCCCGCTTCGCCGAGGATGATCGGGACGATCGGGCTCGCCGCCGGGGCAAGGCCCAGCCGGTCGGTGAACTGGCGGGCCAGGGCCACCGGCCGGGCGACCCGGGCCGGGTCCTGTTCGATGATGTCGAGGGCGGCGAGGGCGGCACCGGCGGCGGCCGGCGGCAGGCCGGTGGAATAGATCAAGGTGCGCGCCCGCGTCTTGACCAGGTCGATCACCGGCTGGCTGGCGCAGAGATAGCCGCCATAGCTGCCGATGGCCTTGGACAAGGTGCCCATCTGCAAGGGCACCCGGGCCGGCGTCGCGCCGGCATAGGTCGAGCCGCGTCCGGCCGCCAGGACGCCGATGCCATGGGCGTCGTCGGTCATCAGCCAGGCGTCGTGGCCGGCGCAAAGGTCGCCCATGGGGACCACGGGCGCCAGGTCGCCATCCATGGAAAACACCCCGTCGGTCACCACCAGGCAATTGGGGTGGCCGGCCCGGTGCTTGTGCAGCAGCGCTTCCAGATGGGTCAGGTCGTTGTGGCGAAAGCGGATCACGGTGCCGGCACTCAGGGCCGCACCGGCATGGATGCAGGCATGGGCCAACTCGTCCACCAGGATCAGGTCGTCCGCGCCGGCAAAGCACGGGATCAGGCCCATATTGGCCAGATAGCCCGAACCGAACACACAGGCCGCCGCGGTTCCCTTGAGGGCCGCAAGGCGCCCTTCCAACTGGTCGAGCAGGGGGTAGTTGCCGGTCACCAGGCGCGACGCCCCGGCCCCGGCGCCGAACCGCTCGACGGCCGCGATCGCCGCCGCCTTGACCGCGGGATCGGTCGACAGGTTCAGATAGTCGTTGCAGGCAAAGGAGATCAGGCGCCGGCCGTCCCGTTCCGCAATGCCGCCCGCGCTGCGGCTGGTCGCCACCAACCGGCGCCGCAACTGGCGGGCGTCGAGTTGGGCGAGTTTATCCGTCGCATAGCGATCGAGAGATGACATAAGCGCGTCCCCGGGGGCGGCGGACTCTATGGTCCCAAGCGCCGCCGCCGTCAATGCGGATGGCATAGCCGCCACGCCGCCGCGGTCGCGCGGGGTGCAACTGGTGCGCCCCCACCGGCAGGTCCATGCCGCCGACGGCGGCCTCCACGAGACCATCCGCTTCGCCAATGGCGCCGCCATCGACAGCAGCGACTACGTCTTTGTCTGACGATTGTGGTAACATGACGGCATCGGAATCGATCGCGACCCGGTTGACGCGCTGCGGAAACCGCCTAGTCTGCGGGACGATATTGGATCTGGCCCGAAGGCCCAAGGTTGACCATGACCGCTGTTTCTGCTGCTCCCCTTCGCCACGATTGGACCCGCGCCGAGGTCGAGGCGCTGTTCCGCCTGCCGTTCAACGACCTGATCTATGCCGCACAGACGGCCCATCGGCGTCATTTCGATGCCAATCAGGTGCAGCTCTCGACCCTGTTGTCGATCAAGACCGGGGGCTGCCCCGAGGACTGCGCCTATTGCCCGCAAAGCGCCGGCTTCGAGACCGATGTCGACGCCTCGAAGCTGTTGGCCGTCGAGGCGGTGCTGGCCGAGGCGCGGGCCGCCAAGGACGCCGGCGCCAGCCGCTACTGCATGGGTGCCGCCTGGCGCAGCCCGAAGGAGCGGGATCTCGACCGGGTGGTCGAGATGGTCCGCGGGGTCAAGGCCATGGGCCTGGAGACCTGCGTGACCCTGGGCATGGTCGATGGCGACCAGGCCCTGCGCCTGAAGGCGGCCGGGCTCGACTATTACAATCACAATCTCGACACCTCGCCGGAATATTACGGCGCGATCATCACCACCCGGACCTATCAGGACCGCCTGGATACCCTGGCTGCGGTGCGCGACGCCGGGCTGAATGTCTGCTGCGGCGGCATTGTCGGCATGGGCGAGGATCTGGACGACCGGGCCGGCCTGCTGGTGACCCTGGCCAATCTGCCGGACCATCCGGAAAGCGTGCCGATCAACCTGCTGGTCCAGGTCGAGGGCACCAAGCTGGCGGGGACCGCCCCGCTCGATCCGCTGGACTTTGTCCGCACCATTGCGGTCGCCCGCATCCTGATGCCGGCCTCGATGGTCCGCTTGTCGGCCGGGCGCGAGCAAATGTCGGACGAGACCCAGGCGCTGTGCTTCCTGGCCGGGGCCAATTCGATCTTCGTCGGGCCCAAGCTGCTGACCACCGACAATCCGGAAGCGGCCCGCGACGCCCGGCTGTTCGACCGCCTCGGGCTCTCCCCGATGCCGCTGGAGAGCGCGGCGCAGGCTGCGGAATAGGGTGCCCGCCCCCGACTGGTATGGCGGTGGCCTGGGCCATATCTGGCTGCCCTATACCCAGATGAAAACGGCGCGTCCGCCGGAAGCGGCGGTCGCGACCCACGGCACGCGCATCCGCCTGGCCGATGGCCGCGAACTGGTCGACGGCATCGCCTCGTGGTGGACCGCCTGCCACGGCTATAATCACCCGCATATCCGGGCCGCGGTCGAGGCCCAGCTCGGCCAGATGCCGCATGTCATGTTCGGCGGCCTGGTCCATCCCCAGGCCCTGACCCTGGCGCGGCGCCTGGCGGATCTGCTGCCCGGCGACCTGTCCCGCGTGTTCTTTTCCGAATCCGGCAGCGTCTCGGTCGAAATCGCCATGAAAATGGCCCTGCAATGGCAGATCAACCGGGGCAATCGGGGGCGTCGGCGCTTCGTCTCGTTTCTGGGCGGCTATCACGGCGACACCATCGGCACCATGAGCCTGTGCGACCCGGCGGAGGGCATGCACAGCCTGTTCGCCGGCCTGCTGCCGGACCAGCATGTCGTGCCGCTGCCGGTCGACGAGGCCAGCACCGCGGCGCTCGAACGCCTGCTCGCCGCCGCGGCCGATACCATTGCCGGCATTGTGGTCGAGCCCCTGGTCCAGGGTGCCGGCGGCATGCGCTTCCACGACCCCGAGGTTCTGCGCAGCCTGCGCCGGCTGGCCGATGCCCATGATCTGGTGCTGATCTTTGACGAGATCTTCGTCGGCTTCGGCCGGACCGGCACCCTGTTCGGCTGCCAGGCGGCGGGGGTGGTCCCGGATATCATCACCCTGTCCAAGGCGCTGTCGGGCGGCACCCTGCCGCTTGCCGCAACGGTCGCGACCCGCCGCATCTTCGATGCCTTCTGGTCGGACGACCCGGCCAAGGCCCTGATGCATGGACCGACCTATATGGGCAATGCCCTGGCCTGTGCGGCGGCCAACGCCTCGCTCGACCTGTTCGAGACCGAGCCGCGACTCGCCCAGGCGGCGCGCATCGCGACCCTGCTCGCCAGCGGCCTGGCGCCTTGCCGGGACCTGCCGGGGGTGGTCGATGTCCGGGTCAAGGGCGCGATCGGGGTCGTCGAACTGGACCGCATCGCCGATCTGAACGGTCTCAAGCGGGCTTTCGTGGCGGCCGGCGTATGGATCCGCCCGTTCGGCCGGATCGTCTACCTGACCCCCGCCCTGACCATCGGCGCGGACGATCTCGCCACCCTGACCGACGCGGTCGTCACGGTGCTGGCACAGCGCTAGCGGATAAGGCCGAACGAAAAGCCTGCCCTTGGCAGTCCTCGCCTGTGCCGCGGAGCGATGCCCTCTCGGCCGTCGTCACCGCGGCTGAGGTTGTGGACCCGGCGTTACGGCGGCTGACGTTGTGGACCCGGCATTACTGCGGCTGCCGCTCCAGAGCGCGTTTCCTGCACGGGTCACGGCACCCACACAAAGCCTCGTCATCCCCGACGGCGCGACAGCGCCGATCGGGGATCTTCGGGCGCGCAGGATCCCGGCTCTACGCTGCGCTCCGGCCGGGATGACGAGGTTTTTATGGGCCGGGCATCACCGCGGCTGAGGTTGTGGACCCGGCATCACCGGGGCTGACGTTGCGGACCCGTCGTCACCGCGGCTGCCGTTCCCGAGCGCGTCCTCTGCACGGGTCACGGCACCCGCACAAAGCCTCGTCATCCCCGACGGCGCGACAGCGCCGATCGGGGATCTTCGGGGCGCGCGCAGGATCCCGGCTCTACGCTGCGCTCCGGCCGGGATGACGAGGTGTTTATG
>JAJFJE010000152.1 GCA_021774355.1 Alphaproteobacteria bacterium | reverse complement strand
GCCCGTGCGGCTCTTCATGATCGCCGGCGAGCCGTCCGGCGACGCCTTGGGCGGCCGTCTTCTGGCGGCCTTGAAGCGGCAGTCCGGCGGCGCCCTCGAGGTCGCGGGGATCGGCGGCCCGGCGATGGCGGGGCAGGGCCTGACCAGCCTGTTCCCCATGGCCGAATTGTCCCTGCTCGGGATATTCGAAGTGCTGCCCAAGGCGGCGCGGGTCCTGGCACGGGTGCGCGAGACCGCGGGGGCGATCCGGGCAGCCCGGCCGGATCTGGTGGTCACCATCGATGCCCCGGCCTTCGCCTTTCGGGTCGGCCACAAGATCCTGGGCAGCGGCATTGCCCAGCTTCATGTGGTGGCGCCCACGGTCTGGGCCTGGCGGCCGCGGCGGGCCGCCATGGTCGCCCGCTTCCTGCGCCATCTGCTGTGCCTGTTCCCGTTCGAGCCGCCCTATTTCGAGCGCCACGGCCTGGCTGCCACCTTCATCGGCCACCCGGTGGTCGAAGATGCGCCGGGTGCGGCCGACCTCGATGCCGCCGCCGTCGCCCTGGCCGGGCGCCTTGGGCTGGTCCCCGGACGGCCCGTCCTGGTCGTCCTGCCGGGCAGTCGGCGCGGCGAGGTCAGCCGCCTGGCAGGGCCGTTCGGCGCCGCCCTCGGCCTGCTGGCCGAGCGCCTGCCCGGTCTTGCCGTGGTCGTGCCGACGGTGCCCAATGTCGCCGCCCTGGTCCGTGCCGCGGTCGGCGCCTGGCCGGTCCCGGTCCATGTCCTGGACGACCCGGCGGACAAGCTGCCGGCCATGCGCCTTGGCCGTGCCGCCCTGGCGGCGTCGGGAACCGTGGCCCTGGAACTGGCCCTGACGGCGACCCCGATGGTGGTCGCCTACCGGACCGCTCCCCTCAGCGCGGTCATTTTCCGGCTGATGGTCAAGGTTCGCTTTGCCAATCTGATCAATCTGCTGCTCGACCGGGCGGTGGTGCCCGAACTCTTGCAGCGGGACTGCAGTCCGGCCAAGCTGGCAGCCGCCGTGTTGCCGTTGCTGGCCGATGGCGATGCCCGGGACAGCCAGATCCGCGCGATGGACACGGTCATGACAATGCTCGGCCGCGGCGGCGAAGCGCCCAGCGACCGCGCCGCCCGGGTCATCCTGTCCCTGTGCCATCCGAAGGAATGAGCCGATGTCCGCCGCTGCCGCCCGCCCACCCTTCCGCATGCTTCACACCATGCTGCGGGTGTTCGACCTCGACCGGTCGATCGACTTCTACTGCAACCGGCTGGGGATGACCCTGCTGCGCCGGACCGACTATCCCGAGGGCCGCTTCACCCTGGCCTTTGTCGGCTACGGCCCGGAAGCCGACCATACGGTGATCGAACTGACCCATAATTGGGACCAGGCAGAGCCCTATCAGATCGGCACCGCCTATGGCCACATCGCCCTGGCCGTGCGGGACATCCATGGGACCTGCGAACAGCTCGCCGCGGCCGGCGTGCCGGTGCCCCGGCCCCCCGGCCCGATGAAGCATGGCCGCACGCCGATCGCCTTCCTCGCCGATCCCGACGGCTACAAGATCGAACTGGTCCAGAAATAGCGGCGCCTCGCCACCCAAGGGGCCGTTGGCAAGGTCGGTCAGGGCGGGGCCCTGGGGCCAGGGTTGATTCACCCGACCCGACCCGCAGGCGCCCCGGCCCCCATCCGGGTGGGGGGCGCCTCGCGCCGCCGCCGGCGTCTGAAATGTTCCGGCGTCGCGGGGGAAAACCCGACGGCCGGTCGTAGGGGTTACAATATCGCGCCGCGCGCTTTCAGCGTCTGCACCACCCCGGCCCGGTCGACGCCCTGAACGGCGACGTTGTCGAGCACGGCGTGGGCGGCGCAGATCCCGGCGGCCTCGCCGGCCATCATATAGGCGGGCTCCATCCGATAGCTGCAGTTGACCACGCGGGTGACCGAGGCGCAGACAGGGACGATCAGGTTGCGGCACTGCCGCTCCAACGGCAGCATGGCGCGCAGCGGCAGGTGGTAGCGCTTGGCGCCCATGCCGGGGGTGTCGGCGGCATTGCTGCCCTCGATGTCCAACTGGCCGTCGGCCGTCGCCAGATATTGCACCGGGTGGCTGTCGTAGTCGTAACCCCACAGCAGCACGCCGTCGTCGAAGCGGGCGCCGGCGTTGGTATCCATCTGACGCAGCTTGTAGACGCCCTTCATCCGCCGGCCCTCGCGGATGTAGAGCTGGCGCGGCCAATTGTCGTTGTCGGTGAACTCACTGCGCGCCAGGCCCCATTCGTTCGTCGAGTCCCGGTAGAACTGCGGCACCCGTGGATCGGTCGCGAAGAAATAGAGCCGGCCGGCCTGATAGGTGCGGTGGAAGTCGGTGATGCTCTTGCGGCGCGCCCGGTCGCCATTGGGATAGCCCCAGTTCTCGCCGACCGGCTCGTCATTGTTGCGGTCGACCTTGGGCAGGTCGAGCAATTCCCCGCCGGCGTGCAGGCCGTCCGAGGGGAAGCTGCGCTGGAGATCGATCAGATACCAGTTGGAATTATAGCTGGGAGGCCGCTCGAAGGGGCGGCGATCGGCCGGGTCGTTGGTCAGGCAAAGGCGGAAATTGTAACTCATGACGGCCCGGTCCGCCGCGCCCACGGCAGTGCCCGGATAGGGCTTGACCAGGGGAATGAGCTTGCCTGCGGCGGTGTGCACGTTGACCTTGGCGACCAGCTTATGGGCGACGCCGAAGCCCGCCGTCGGCTCGCCATATTCGCCCTGGCCGTCGCGGCCGACCTCGTAGGACACCCCCGCCGCCGCCATCAGATCGCCTTCATAGCTGCAATCGATATAGACCGGGGCGGTGAGTTGCGCGCCGTCCTCGAGCTTCACCAGCTTGATGCGGTTGCCGTCCATAAAGAGCGGCCGGCGCTCGAGGAGATCCTGGGCATAGACGGTGATCCCGGCGTCGGCGAGCAGGCCGCGGAAATGCGCCTCGGCGACATGAGGCTCGAACCGGAAGGCGGCCGGCAGGCCGTAATGGGCGCCCATGGCCTTGAAGAAGGCACCGGTGAGGCCACCGATCGGTTGCTTCTCGTTGGCGTCGGCCCGGCTCAGGCCATTGGCGGTCATGCCGCCGAGCGGATTGGGCCCGACGATCAGGGCAACCTTCATGCCTTCGCGGGCCGCGGCATAGGCGGCGAAAACCCCGGCCGAGGTGCCGCCATAGACGATGACCTGGAACGCCAGATTGGCCGCCGCCATGGCGTGGCCGGCACCCATGAACACGACGGTCGAGCCGGCGGCCGCGAGGAAGTGCCGTCTGGAGATCAGCCTGGTCATCACGTCATCCAAGGGGACCGCATGGGGATGCCTCGCCGCCGCGCTACCGGTCCCTTGGCGGAACGCGACCTGCCGGGCAATTGTATACCGGCCGGGGCGGGTTACCAATGGGTGTGCCGCGCAAGATACGACCCCCGGGGGGGCGCCCGTTACGGTTCGCCGGTGCCGCGTCGGCGAAGCCGTTCCAGGGCGCCGGGCTGGTTGCGCTGGAAGCTGCGGGTGAGCGAGCGGATGATGCCGCGCAGGGTGCGGATATCCTGGCCGGTCGGCTCGGCCCGCTGGACGAAATTGCTGATATTGCGGACCATCGAGGGCTTTTTTTCGACCGGCTTGAGGAAGCCGGCCTCGTCGAGTTCGGCGACAAGGTGGTCGAGCAGGCCCTGGATCTCGAACTGGGTGGCCGGCTCGGTGGCGCCCAGGCGGAGATATTTCTCGGGCGCTTCGGCCGTCGCCATGTGCCACTCATAGCCGACCAGCAGCACCGCCTGGGCGAGGTTCAGCGACCAGAACCGGGGCGAGGTGGGGATGGTCAGGACGGTGTGGGCAAGCGCCACGTCGTCGTTTTCCAGGCCGGCCCGCTCGGGCCCGAACAGGATGCCGGCGCTCTGGCCCTCGTCGATCAGGCCGCGCAACTCGGCGGCCGCGGTCCGCGGCGTGGCCACCGGCTTGACCATGTCGCGGTCCCGCGCCGTGGTGGCATAGACCCGGGTCAGGTCGGCGACGGCCGCGGCGGTGCTGTCGAACACCCGCAAGTCCTGCAACACCCAGTCGGCGCCGCTGGCTGCCGCAAAGGCGCGCTCGTTGGGCCAGCCGTCCCGCGGGCGGACCAGGCGCAAATCGGTCAGGCCGAAATTGGCCATGGCCCGGGCAGCGGTGCCGATATTCTCGCCCATCTGGGGGGTGACCAGGATCACCGCCGGCCCGGGGCCTTCCTTGGCGCCCCGGCC
This sequence comes from Alphaproteobacteria bacterium, assembly GCA_021774355.1. Classification (GTDB taxonomy): domain Bacteria; phylum Pseudomonadota; class Alphaproteobacteria; order Zavarziniales; family Zavarziniaceae; genus JAJFJE01. The sequence continues at coordinate 1,694 of JAJFJE010000152.1, read as the reverse complement.
GACGCCTTTTGGCGCGGGGCTCATTCCGCGGGGCCGGTGCCGGCCGGGGCGCCGTCGCGGAACAGCTTATAGGCGATGGCATCCGACAGGGCCTGGAACGAGGCGTCGACGATATTGGCCGAGACCCCCACGGTGAACCAGCGATTGCCCGCGCCATCGCCGCTTTCGATCAGCACCCGGGTGACCGCGGCCGTGCCGTGCTCGCGGCTGCCGACCTGCAGGATCCGGACCTTGAAGTCGACCAGGTCGAGATCCTCGATATAGGACTGGTACTTCCCCAGATCCTTGCGCAGGGCGGCGTCGAGCGCGTTGACCGGGCCGTTGCCTTCGCCCACCGAGACCAGGCGGTCGCCATCGACCAGGACCCGCACGATCGCCTCGGACACCGTGGTCAGTTCGCGCCGGGCGTTGTAGCGGCGCTCCACCAGGACCTTGAAGCTTTCGACGAAGAAATAGTTGGGCACCTCGCCCAGGGCACGGCGGGCCATCAGTTCGAAGCTCGCCTCGGCGCCGTCATAGGAATAGCCCTGGAACTCCTTCTCCTTGACCTCGTCCAGCAGGCGGTCGAGCCGGGGGTCGCGCGGTTCCAGGGCGATCCCGACCTCGCCCAGGCGGGCCAGGATATTGGCCCGGCCGGCCTGGTCCGACACCAGCACATGGCGCCGGTTGCCCACGGCCTCGGGCGGGACATGCTCGTAGGTCCGGGGGTCCTTGAGCACGGCCGAGACGTGCAGGCCGCCCTTATGGGCAAAGGCGCTGTGCCCGACATAGGGGGCATGGCGGTTGGGGGTGCGGTTCAGGATTTCGTCCAGCAGACGCGAGGTCGCGGTCAGGTGGGTCAGTTTTTCGGCGTCGACCCCGGTCTCGAAGCGGTCCCTCAGGTCGGGCTTCAGGCACAGGCTGCCGATCAGGCTGACAATATTGGCATTGCCGCAGCGCTCGCCCAGCCCATTCAGCGTGCCCTGGACCTGGCGGACCCCGGCATCGATCGCGGCCAGCGAATTGGCCACCGCATTCTCGGTATCATTATGGGCGTGAATGCCCAGCCGCCCGCCCGGGATCTCCCGGGTCACCGCGCGGACGATCGCTGCGACCTCGTGGGGCAGGGTGCCGCCATTGGTGTCGCACAGCACCAGCCAGCGGGCGCCCGCCTCGGCCGCCTGGTGCAGGCAGGACAGGGCGTAGCCGGGATTGGCCTTGAAGCCGTCGAAGAAATGTTCGGCGTCGAACATCGCCTCGCGGCCCTTGGCGACCAGATGGCGGATGGAATCGCCGATGATCTCGAGATTCTCCTCCAGGGCGATCTCGAGCGCGACGCGGACCTGGAAATCCCAGGATTTGCCGACGATGCAGATCGCCGGTGCCGGGGTATCGGTCAGCGCCGCGAGCCCCGGATCATTGTCGGCCGAGCGCCCGGGGCGCCGGGTCATGCCGAAGGCGGTAAGCCGGGCGCCGGTCAGCGCGGGCGCCCGGCTGAAAAACGCGGTATCGGTCGGATTGGCCCCGGGCCAGCCGCCCTCGATATAGTCCAGGCCCAGGCGGTCGAGGGCGGTCGCAATGGTGCGCTTGTCTTCGACCGAGAAATCGACGCCCTGAGTCTGCTGGCCGTCGCGCAGTGTGGTGTCGAAGAGGTAGACCCGCTCCATCTTACGCCCGCTTCCATTTCGTGCCCTGGGCACTGTCTTCAAGGACGA
>JAJFJE010000151.1 GCA_021774355.1 Alphaproteobacteria bacterium | reverse complement strand
GATCGGCGAGATGCGTGAAGATCGCGGCAGGGCACCACGCATACTGGTCGCCAAGATGGGGCAGGACGGCCACGACCGCGGCGCCAAGGTGATCGCCACCGCCTTTGCCGATATAGGGTTCGACGTCGATGTCGGGGCGCTGTTCCAGACGCCTGCCGAAGTCGCCCAGGACGCCACCGAGAACGATGTCCACGTCATCGGCATTTCGTCCCAGGCGGCCGGCCACAAGACCCTGGTGCCCGAACTGATCGCCGAACTGAAACAGCGCGATGCCGGCGACATCTTGGTGGTGTGCGGCGGCGTCATTCCGGCCCAGGACTATCCCTTCCTGCGCGACGCCGGCGTCGCCGCGATTTTCGGCCCCGGGACCAATATTCCCGCCGCTGCCGCCGAGATCATGGCGCTGATCGCCAAACGCCGCGCCGCGGCCGCCTGAGCGGTGGCCGCCGGCGTCGTCGCGCGGCTTCAGCCCGCCGAAAGCTCGTGGGCCAGGCGACGAGCCTCGGCAATCAGGGCTTCGACCTGAGGGGTGTGGGGCTCCCGATTGGCGACCAGCAGGCCGATGCGATGGCGGACGTCGGGCTCGACGATGGGGATGGCACGGATCGGCGCCGCCAGCCCCAGGGTCTCGGCCAGACGGGCCGGCATGATGCTGGCCCAGCGGCCGGTGCGAACATGGCCGAACAGGGCGATCATGCTGTCGGATTCCAGCGTCGGGCTGATGGTCACGCCGGCTTCGCGCAGATGGCCGTCGAGGATCCGGCGGTTCTGCATGTCGGGGGTCAGCAGGCAAAGCGGAATGCCCTCGAGTTCGCGCCAGGCAACCTCGAGGCGGTCGCCCAGCGGGGCGGTCGCCGCCGTGACCAGGCAATAGCTCTCGTCATAGAGCGGCACGCCGCGCACCCGGCCCAAAGGCTCGTTGTCGATGTAGGACAGCCCGGCATCGACCTCGAGATTGTCCAGCAGGGTCAGGATCTCGATCGAGGTGCGCGACAGGATGGTGAAGCGGACCTCCGGGTGGCGCTCCCGATAGGGCGTGGTCAGGCGGGCGACCAGGGCCAGAGTGGTCGGGATGGCGGCGATCTTCAGGTGCCCGGACAGGCCGTGTTTCAGCGCCCGCACCTCCTGGCGCATGGCGCGGGCGTCGCCGACCAGGCGGCGGGCCCAGTCGAGCACCCGCTCGCCCTCGGGGGTCAGGGCCTCGAAGCGGGCGCCGCGCTGGACCAGCAGCACCCCCAGGGTCTCTTCCAGCTGCTTGATCCCGGCCGACAGGGTCGGCTGGGTGACGCCGCAGGCCGCGGCGGCCCGGCCGAAATGCCGCTCGCCCGCCAAAGCCAGGAAGAATTCCAGTTTGTCCAGCATGCCGGGTCCTTTGCGCCGCTGGCGGCCAGCCTATGACACGGCGGCGCCGACCGCGAGCCCGAGGGGCGCCGGGTGGCCGGCGTCAGGGGCGCAGCAGGATCTTGCCGATATGGCGGTTCTGGTCCATCAGGCGATGGGCCGCGGCGGCCTGGTCGAGGGGCAGGACCTGGTCGACCACCGGGCGGACCGCGCCGGCTTCGAACAGCGGCCAGACCTTTTGCTCCAGCGCTTCCCGGATGGCGGCCTTCTGGGCCGGCGAGCGGGCCCACAGGGTCGAGCCGGTGATGGTCAGGCGCCGGGTCAGCAGGGGCACGATGTTGAAGTCGGTCTCGACCCCCTCCAGCAGGCCGATCATGATGACCGTGCCTTCGATCGCCAGGGCCTCCAGATTGCGCCGCAGATAGGACCCGGCGACCATGTCGAGGATCAGGTCGACGCCCGCACCGGCGGTCATGTCGCGCACCGCCCGGACGAAATCGGTGTCCCGGTAATTGATCGCGTGGCGGGCACCCAGGGCCTGGCAGGCGGCGCATTTTTCTGCCGAGCCGGCGGTGGCGAAAACCTCGGCGCCGAAATGAGCGGCCAGCTGGATGGCGGTGACGCCGATGCCGCTGCTGCCGCCATGGACCAGGAAGCGCTGGCCCGGCATCAGGCCGCCCCGGTCGAAGACATTGGCCCAGACGGTGAAATAGGTTTCGGGCAGGGCCGCCGCATCGACCAGGTCGACGCCCCGGGGCACCCGCAGGACCAGGCTCTCGTCGGCCAGGGCATATTGGGCGTAGCCGCCGTCTTTCATCAGGGCGCAGACCCGGTCGCCCGGCGCGAATCGCGTTACCCCGGCGCCCACGGCTGCGATCGTGCCCGATACTTCCAGGCCAAGGACGTCGAAGGCGGTCCCGGCCGGCGCCGGGTAGGTCCTGGCGCGCTGCAGAAGGTCGCCGCGGTTGATGCCCGCCGCCGCCACCCGGATCAGCACCTGGTCCGGCGCCGGCCGCGGGACCGGCCGCTGCTCGACGATCATCGACTCGGCGGCGCCGCCGACCCTGGCCGAGACCACGGTCATCATGGTGGCCGGATTGCCTTCAGCCATGGTTTCCCCCTTTGTGGCCCCTGACGCGGGCGCTGGCGGCAGGATCGCGGTCGGCCGCCGTTGTGGCAAGGCCGCCCCGCGCATGGCCGCCAGACCGCAGGCCCGCTGCCGCTGGGCGGCGCCTATGCCGACCGGCGTCCGCTCAGGGCGGCCCGGGCGGCCAGGCAATCCTGGGCAATCTGTGCGGTCAACGCCTCGAGACCGGAAAATTTTCGTTCGGCGCGCAGATGGGCAATCAGCCGGACCTCCAGTTCGGCGCCGTAAAGGTCGCCGGCAAAGTCGAACAGATGGACCTCCAGCTTGACCTCGGTCTGGTCGAATGTGGGGCGCCGGCCCAGATTGGCCACCCCCCAGCGGATGCTGTCGTCCGGCATCACCACGTCCACCGCATAGACCCCAAGGGCGGGCACCAGATGTTCGCCGAGGCGGAGATTGGCGGTCGGGAAACCGATGGTCCGGCCCCGCCGGTCGCCTTGTTCGACCGGCGCCACGATGGCCCAGGGACGGCCCAGTTGGGCGGCGGCGGCGGTTACCTCGCCCGCTTCCAGGTGCCGGCGAATCGCGGTCGACGAGATCGGGCTGCCCGCGGGGCTGCGCACGGCGCCCACCAGCGAGACGCCGAAACCCTCCATCGCGCCCATGTGGCGCAGCACCGCGCTGTCGCCGCTGCGCGCCTTCCCGAAGCAGAAATTATAGCCGACCACGATATGGATGGCCCCCAGCTGTTCCAGCAGCAGGTCCAGTATGAAAGTCTGCGCCGGCATGGCGGCGAGCACCGCATCGAACTGTGCCTGGAACAGGGTATCGACGCCCAGGCGGGCGAGTGCCCGCGCCTTGGCCGCGAAGGGAGTCAGCCGAAACGGCGTGCCGCCGGCCGGCCGGAAGAAGCTGCGCGGATGGGGTTCGAACGTCAGCACGGCGGCCGGGGCGCCCATCTCGTCGGCCCGGGCCCGTGCCTCGGCGAGCAGGGCCTGGTGGCCCAGATGAACGCCGTCGAAATTGCCAATGGCCAGAACGCTGCCCCGGGCGGTCAAAGGAACCCGGTCCAGGGCGGTGATGATCCGCATGGAGGAAGCCGTTACGCCTCGACCGGGCGACCGGGAACCATGATGACCGCTTCACCCTCGACCACCACCTTGCCGGCGACCATGCACCGGGTGTCGAAGGTGGCGCGCTTGCGCGTCGGATTGAGTTCGGTGACGGTCACTTCGGCGGTGACCGTGTCGCCGATCTTGACCGGTCCCTTGAAGCGCAGCGCCTGGCTGACGTAGATCGAGCCGGGCCCCGGCAGCTTGGTCCCCAGCACAGCCGAGATCAGCCCCGCCGACAGCATGCCATGGGCGATGCGCTCCTTGAACGGCGTCGTCGCGGCATATTCCGCATCGATGTGCAGCGGGTTGGTGTCGCCGGAAACGGCCGCGAACATCAGGATATCGGCATCGGTCACGGTTTTCGAGAAGCGCGCCTTCTGTCCCACGGCCAGATCTTCAAAATAGAGCATCGCCACTCCCAACACACCGCTGATCCGCCGCCGACCCGGCGTCGGGCGACCTTATCGGCGGGTCCGGCGGCGCGCAAGGCGCCTTGCTCGCCGGGCCACGCATGACCCGGCTGCGCGCCGGCGATTTAACCGTTTCTTAGCGCCGGCGCCGGCACCATGCGCGTGAACACAGCCAGCACGGGGCACAGCGATGGCGGTCGATCCGCAAATGCCGATTCTGATCGTGGACGACTACAAGACGATGCTGCGGATCATCCGCAATCTCTTGAAGCAGCTCGGCTTCGATAATGTGGACGAGGCGACCGACGGCGAGGCCGCCTTCGCCAAGCTCAAGAACAAGCCCTACGCCCTGGTCATCTCGGACTGGAACATGGAGCCCATGACCGGGTACGAGCTGCTGAAGCAGGTCCGTGCCGATGACGGCCTGAGGGCGACGCCCTTCATCATGGTGACGGCCGAATCGAAGACCGAGAACGTCATCGCCGCCAAGCAGGCCGGGGTGAACAACTACATCGTGAAGCCATTCAATGCCGAGACGCTGAAGGCCAAGATGCGTTCGGTCATCGGCGAATTCTAAGCCGATGAAGGACGAACTCGGCAGCCATCTGCGCGGTCTGACGGACCATTTGCGGGCCCGCACCGCGCCGCCCGGCCTGGCCGAGGTGGCGGCGGTGACGGAAGTCCTGCTGGGCACCATGCAGGCCTATTTCCGGTCCCTCGACACCGAGCTCTATCGCGAATTCCGCAATCTTTCCGACTATATCGCCCGGGCCCGGGACGAGATCGCCGAATTGCGCCCGGGCGACCTGCAGACCGAGCGGCTGCCCAGGGCCGGCCGCGAGCTGGAGGCCATCGTCCGCTCGACCGAAGAGGCGACCAACCGGATCATGTCGGCGGCGGAAGCGATCATGGCGGCGGACCACGCGGACCCCGAGGCCTTCCGGGCACTGGTCGCGGACCGCTGCATGGCGATCTTCGAGGCCTGCTCGTTCCAGGACATTACCGGCCAGCGCATCACCAAGGTGGTCGAGACCCTGACCTATATCGAGCAGCGGGTCGGCCGCCTGAAAGACGCGCTGGGCGCCGAATTCGACGAGAGCGTGCCGGTCGACAGCCGGGAAGGCGACGCCCGCCTGCTCAACGGGCCGGCGCTCGAAGGCGAGGGGGTCGCCCAGGACGAGGTCGACCGCCTGCTCGACGAGCCGCCCGCCGCGCCTGCCGGCAAGGCCAGCCAGGCCGATATCGACGCGATGTTCGGCTGAGCCGACGGCGCCGGGTCTGGGCCGCCCCCGGGCCCCGCCGGAGCCCCGACCGGACTACCCCGCCCGGCGTTCGGGACCGTGGTCGCGGGCGTTGAGCGCCAGCTTGATCTCGGCCAGTTCGCGCAAGGTCTCGGTGTGATTGCGTCGCAGCAGGTCGATTTCGGCCATCAGGTCGGCGCGGTCGGCCGCCCGCAGGACCACGGCGTGACCGACCAGGCCGATGCCGAAGACGGCAAAGCCGATCACCATGCCGTCCAGCCCGGGCCATAAATCATTGGAGGCATAGCCGGCGGCCCCGGCGACCAGGGCGTAGGAGACGACGAGTATGACCTGGATTGCGGGCGACATCAGGACCTGTCGGAAGAGCCATCGGAGCGACCGGACTATACCAAGCGATCTGCGCCCCTGGCGCAAGATCATTGGGCAACAGATGCTCCCACCACCAATATTCGGCGCACTGCAATAATTTTCCCGGCGGCCCTGCGACCATCGCGCCCGCCCCTTGCGCAATGGAACTCTTCCCCGGCCCCGATGCATCGGGTTAGATGCGCCCCACGCGTATTCACGCAGCAGCGACGGAGGCTGATATGACGATAGCGGTTGGCGATACCCTGCCCGACGCGACTTTCATGGTGATGACCGATAAAGGGCCGGCGCCGATTTCCACCGCCGAGTTGACGGCGGGCAAGACGGTCGTCCTGTTCGGCCTGCCGGGGGCGTTCACGCCGACCTGCTCGGCCAAGCATGTCCCGAGCTTCCGGGACAATGCTGCGGCCCTGGCGGCCAAGGGCGTCGATACGGTGGCCTGCGTCTCGGTCAATGACGCCTTCGTCATGGGCGCCTGGGGCAAGGACCAGCAGGTCGGCGACAAGATCATGATGCTGGCCGACGGCAATGGCGACTTCACCCGGAAGACCGGGCTCGACCTCGACCTGTCCGGCTTCGGCATGGGGCTGCGCTCCAAGCGCTACGCCCTGGTAGCCACGGACGGCAAGGTCACGGCGATCAATCTGGAAGCAAATCCCTCGGCCATGGACGTGTCGTCGGCGGAAGCGGTGCTCAAGCTGCTCTGAGGCGACGGCGACGGAACGGCCGCACCCTCCAGGGTGCGGCCGCTTTTTTTGGAGACGACCCATGGATCTTGCGGATTATCAGCGGTTCACCCCGACCACGGCGATCTATCCGGCGGACCGGGCCCTGGAATATCTCGCTCTGGGGCTGGCCAGCGAGGCCGGCGAGGTCGCCGGCGTGGTCAAGAAATGGCTGCGCGACGGCACCGACGACGCGACCCTGAAGGCGAAGCTTGCGGGCGAACTGGGCGATGTCTGCTGGTACCTGTCGCAGCTGTGCAACCAGGTCGGACTCGACCTCGATGCGGTCTTTGCCGAGAACATGCGCAAGCTCCAGGACCGGGCCCGGCGCGGCGTTATCGGCGGGTCCGGGGATCTTCGATAATCAATCCATTTTGAATTCAATAGAACCCAGATCATCCCATAGCGGTCTCAACATCACCTGAATTTGGGATCGCTTTGACCCATTCTGTGTCTATCGGAACGCGCGAACGTCCGATCGAAATTCAGAATGGGAGTGGATGTCATGATCGCACGCTCTGCGGTCGGGGCCGGAGGTTTGACCGCCCGGACGGCCGGTTTCAACATGGCACGCTGTGCCGCCGCAGGTGTCATCATCGGCGGTACGGTGGGCGCCCTGGCGGCGCCGCTTGCACTCGGCGGCCTGCAGCTCAGCGGCACCGCCTTCAACGGCCCCGGCCTGGTTGCCGGCATCGCCCGGCCGCTGCATGACACGCTGGTCACGGCCATGGGGCCGGCCTGGCTGGCACCGCCCCCGGACAGCCCGGTGCTGGTGCCAACGGCGGCCAGCGGCGCGACCGCCCGGCTGCCGCCACGCCCGACGGCCACCGCGGGCGAGGACCCGCGCGACGATCGTGCAACCCTCAGCATCCAACTGGAGAACGACAAGTTCGGCGGCCAGACCGATCAGCACTACACCTATGGCGGCCGCCTGACCTATCTCGCAGGCTCCAACCAGACCCCCGTGGGACTGGCCGACTGGGCTCACGACCTGCCGCTGGTGGCCGATACCGGGGTGGTCCGCTGGGGTCTCACCATCGGCCAGAGCATCTTTACCCCGGGGCGCCAGGAAGAGCGCATGGGCGACCGTTTCGGACTGCCCGAGCGGCCCTATGCCGGCTGGCTCTATGGTGGTGCCATCCTGACCAATGACAGCGGCCGGCGCCTGGACACGGTCGAACTCGACCTCGGCATCGTCGGGCCCAACGCCTATGGCGCCGAGATCCAGAACTGGTTTCACGACGTTGTCGGGGTCGCCCCGTTCAAGGGCTGGGATCGGCAGATCAAAAACGAGCCGGGGGCGGTTCTTGCCTATGAGCGCCAATGGCGGGTTGCCCTGTAGATGACCCCCGGCGGCCTTGGATGCGACCTGCTGCCCCATGTCGGC
>JAJFJE010000016.1 GCA_021774355.1 Alphaproteobacteria bacterium | reverse complement strand
GGGGGCCTTCTTGCTTGCCGTCAGTGATGTACTTTTGCTCCGGCCAACTGATGGAAAATTACTCCGGCGTTGACATACGATGACCGAATCTTGGCAGTCTTGAAGGGCCACCTCAGTGCCGAGCAGAACTTGAACGATTTGCTTAGGGCAGCCAAAAGAAGATGGAAAAATCGCCGTTTCGCCGGCAAGATCGACCTAGCCCGGAAGCTCTTTTTGCCGGATCTCACTGAGCAGCTATGGGAAGTACTAAAGAAAGGCAACGATCTCCGCAACGCGGTCGCGCACGGTAAAAAGGAAGGTACGATAACCCAGCGAGTGGCGGACCTGAAGAGGGCGTTACTGGCTTGGTCCTCTCCCGAACAGAGACCGGGTGTCGAAGTAATGACCGACACCCAAATGGTAAGCACCGCGTTTCATTCGACGGGGAGCTTTCTGATCGTGGCAGCTCTGAAGCTTGAAGGGAAGTACTGAGCAGGTTGAATGCCATGGGCGAAAAGCGTAGCGAAGCCAGTCGGCCGTGAGCTTTTTTGTCCACCGACTTTGACCGCTTTCCGCCGATGAGCGCACGTCCTCGAAGAGGGCGTACAGATCGCCGCTTGTTCGGCGACCGATGTCCGCTAATGTGAAGGGTTTCGGATGACGGCCCATCGGTGACGGAGCCGCGGTTGCTGTGGCCGTCGTCGGAAAGCCTCCAGGGAAGGAACCCGCGGAATTTTTGGCTCAGGTGGTCCTGCGATTGCTATGGGGATTTGTCGGCGGCGCTGCGATCGGGGCGATGGTGTACCGGGCTGCCGTCCAGCAATGTGATGGTCCGGCAGACGCGATGATCGCGATCTGGTCAGTGCCAATGCGGCGACAGAGCGATATTGCCGTGACCGACCCCATTGCGGAATCGCGTTTCGGCCAAGCGCCATCGCTGCCGGTCGAGAACCAGCACACAGGCATCTCAGCATTGCTGGTGGTGGCCGGTGCAATCTTGCTCATGAGGTATCGATCCTCATTACGACTGGCGTCACTGTCGGCCGATGGCGCGGCTGGCATCCTGGCTCGAAGGTCTCGATGACGCGCATGGGGCCGCCGCAGCAGGGGCATGGCCGTTCGTCCGTGGCCGCGTCGTTGTCTTCGCTTTCAGGCTCCGGCGCGACCGCGCCCAGCAACGTACGCGCCTTGACCAGCATCTCCGCCTTGGTGCTTGCAGCGAGCAGTCCGTAGTGGCGGATGCGGTGCAAACCTTTCGGCAGCACATGGATCAGCACACGGCGGATGAACTCGCCCGTCGCCAAGGTCATCGTCTTATAGCGGCCGGGGCCTTCGATCCGGTAGTCCTTGACCTTAAAGGTGACGCCGGTCGCGTCCGCCGTGATCAGCCGCCTGTTGGAGATGGCGACGCGATGGGTGTAGCGCGACAGGTAGGCGAGTACGGCCTTCGGTCCGGCGAATGGGCGCTTGGCGTAGACGAACCACTTGCGCCGGCGTGCTGGTCTCAGGAACTTCTTGAAGGCGCGTGCTTCGGTGAGATGGGCATGAGCGCCGTAGAAGTTCAGTTCGCCAGCGGCGTGAGCGGCAACGAGCTTCTCGACCAACAACCGCCGAAACAGTTTTGAGAGCACCCGCACGGGCAGGAAGAAGCCCTTCCGGCACGCGATCCATCTTGTTCCGTCTGGGGACATGCCGCCGCCGGGCACGATCATGTGCACGTGCGGATGGTGCGTCATCGCCGACCCCCAGGTATGGAGTACTGACGTGATGCCGACGCGGGCGCCCAGATGCTTCTTATCGGCCGCGATCGTCAGCATCGTCTCGGCCGACGCCTTGAACAACGCATCGTAGATTACCGCCTTGTTGGTGTAGGCGATGTCGCCGATCTCAGCCGGCAGCGTGAACACGACATGGAAGTACGGCACGGGCAGCAACTCGGCGGCCCGCGCTTCCATCCAGTCACGCGCGGCGGCCCCCTGACACTTCGGGCAATGCCGGTTGCGGCAACTGTTATAGGCGATGGTCGTGTGCCCGCAGGCGTCGTTCTGGCAGCGCGCAACATGACCGCCGAGTGCCGCGGTACGGCAGCCCTCGATCGCACTCATCACCTTCAACTGGCCAAGGCTCACGTGGCCGCGGTTGGCCGCGCGCCATGCGGGACCGTGGTCGCGGAAGATATCCGCGACCTCCAGGGCTGGACGGGACACCGTCGAGCCGGACTACTTATCCGACCCGTCTTTACGCCCGTCTTTGGATCTGGGGCCCAACGGCGTCAGCCGGTCGAGCGGGCTCATCACGTCGCGGATCAAGTTGGTCGCCACCTGGGTGTAGCGTGCCGTCGTGTCGAGCTTGGCGTGGCCCAGCAACACCTGGATCACGCGCACGTCGATGTTGCTCTCCAGCAAATGCGTTGCAAACGAGTGCCGCAGCGTGTGCGGCCCCACCCACTTGGGCAATCCGGCAAGCTCGGCGGCCATGTGGCAGATGCGGTTGAGCTGGCGCGTCGTCATCGGGCCGATCTTGTCGCGGCCGGGGAACATGTAGATGCGTGGCCGGGCGATCCGGTACCAGTCGCGCAACAGTTCCAGGAGCTGCGGCGACAGCATCGCGAAGCGATCCTTGCGTCCCTTACCCATCTCGACCCGGAGCAGCATGCGCTGGCTGTCAATGTCAGTGACCTTGAGCGCGACCACCTCCATCGCGCGCAGGCCGGCGCCATAGGCAACGCTCAACGCGGCCTTCGACTTCGGGTTCGGTGCAGCTTCCAGCAGCCGCAACACGTCCTCTGGCGGCAGCACGCGTGGCAGCTTGCGCGGCTCGTAGACGAACACCAGATGCCGCGTCGTCTCCGGCTTGTCGATGGTCACCTTGAAGAAGAAACGCAGCGCCGTAACCGTGGCGTTGATGGTCGGCGGGTTGGTGCCGGTCTCGGTCAGGTGCAGCTGGAAAGCGCGCAGGTCTTCCGCTGTTGCGGTGTCGGGTGAGCGCTTGAGAAACGCCGCCAGCTTCTTGACGGCGCGGATGTACTCGCGTTGGGTATCGGGCACGAAGTTGCGCACGGCCATATCGTTGATCATGCGCTGGCGCAGCGGGCTGATGGCTTTACGAGGGATCGTGGAGGTCATCTGAGGTGCTCCTGGTCTTGAGGTTGGAGTGCTTGACCCCTCGATCCTCAAGACCGGGCACTTCTCATTCCGTTACCGTCGCCCTGTTATCTGGCCCCGACGCCCGCACCAGCCGCCAACCTGCGCGCAGCGCTCTCCCGCGTGAGCGGGTTCGTTC
>JAJFJE010000150.1 GCA_021774355.1 Alphaproteobacteria bacterium | reverse complement strand
CATGATGGACTGCGAGGCGCCGAGCTTCACGAAGAAGGTGCCAATTACCGAGGTGATGATGCAGGCACCGCCGATGACCAGCGGATAGAGCATCATCGGCCCGGCCGAATCGCTGCCGATGAAGAAGATCGACGCCAGCACCATGGTCGCGACCAAGGTCACGGCATAGGTTTCGAACAGGTCGGCGGCCATGCCGGCGCAGTCGCCCACATTGTCGCCGACATTGTCGGCAATCACGGCGGGGTTGCGCGGATCATCCTCGGGAATGCCGGCTTCCACCTTGCCGACCAGGTCGGCGCCGACATCGGCACCCTTGGTGAAGATGCCGCCGCCGAGGCGGGCGAAGATGGAGATCAGCGAGGCGCCGAAGCTGAGGCCCACCAGGGCGTCCACCAGCTCGCGGCCGGTCGCGCCCATCGCCAGCAGGGCATAGTAGTAGACCGCGACGGCGAGCAGGCCGAGGCCGACCACCAGCATACCGGTGATGGCCCCCGCCTTGAAGGCGATCCCCAGCGCATGGGCAAGGCCCAGGCGAGCCCCGGCGGCGGTGCGCACATTGGCGCGGACCGAGATGTTCATGCCGATGAAGCCGGTGGCCCCGGAGAGCACGGCACCGATCACGAAGCCGCCGGCGACCTTAAGGCCCAAGAGCCAGCCGAGCAGCACGCAAATGACCAGGCCGACAATGCCGATCGTGCGGTACTGGCGGTTGAGATAGGCCTGGGCGCCTTCCTGGATGGCGGCGGCGATTTCCTGCATCCGCACTGTGCCGGCGTCGAGCGCCAGCACCGAACGGCTGGCGTAGATGCCATAGAGCAGAGCCAGGACGCCGCAACCGATGACGCCCCATAAAAGCACGGTGGTATCCATGTTATCCCCTAGTCTTTTACACCCCAACACGGGTCGTTACTGCGCCGCGGCGCAGTGCGGGTCGGCCCAACCCGAAAAGGCGCTGCAAAGTGCCAGAGATGGGACAAGGGCGCAACTGGCGCGGCAGGACGGTCCCCACGGGCCGGTTCAGCCCTTGATCGGCAGGACCCGGATGATCAGCACGCCAGTGGCGATGTCGGCGCCGACCACCCCCTGGATGACCTCGGTCAGCCGCCGGCGCAGGGCCGTGCTGTCGAAGTCGGCCGGGCCGTCGCGGGTTTCGACGGGATCCTTGGAAAAGCTCCGCAGCAAAGCGTCGCGCAGGAACGGTTCCCGCTCCCTGAGACCGATGGCGGTCGCCTCGTCGGCGACCTCGATCTGCAGGTCGAAGGACAGGTAGTTGCGGAATCGGCCGCCACGGACCGCCGGCACCATCAGCGACGTCAGGCGAAAATAGGCGATCTTGGAAAGATCCGGCGGGGCCGCCTCGATGGGCTCGACCGCCCCGGCGGCCCGCTCCGGCGGCGCTTCGAACAGACCGGCGAAATAGGCGCCGCCGGCCGCCGCGCCGGCCAGCAACCCAAGCAGCCCGCCAATTATCAGCCAGCGGCGCATCAGCCGCCGCCGATCGGATGGCGCCAGCCGCCACTGACCGCGGGCATGGGCCGGCCGTCCGCGCCGACCACGACAACCCCCTGCCCCGCCATGACCTCGCCGATCACGGTCAGCCCGTCCGGCACCGGGCCATCCGCCGGCAGCGCCACCACCAGTTCGTAATCGTCGCCGCCGCCGAGAATCTGTGCCACCAAAGCCGGGTCCCCTGCCAACCGGGCGGCCACCGCCGGCGACAGCGGCACCTGTTCGGCGCGGATCCGGGCGGCGACGGCGGAGGCCGTGCAGATATGGCCGAGATCGGCGATCAGGCCGTCGGACACATCCGCCGCGGCATGGGCAAGGCCGCGCAGGCGCCGGCCCAGGGCCAGGCGCGGCTCCGGATATCGGTAGCGGCGTTCGAGCTGGGGATCTGTGGCCCGCCCGGCCAGGCGGTCGACCAGATAGAGCGCCGCATCGCCGATCGTCCCTGAAACGGCGATCCGGTCGCCGGGCCGGGCCCCGGCGCGGCGAATCATCGCGCCCTCGGGGGCCTCGCCGATCGCGGTCAGGGACAGGGTCAGGGAGCCGGGCGTCGACACCGTGTCGCCGCCGACCAGCGTGCCGCCGAACTGCCCCAGGTCATCGCCCAGGCCCTGGGCAAAGCGTTCGAGCCAGCGATCGTCGCACTGACGCGGCAAGGCCACGGTCAGCAGCACGGCGCGGGGCACCGCCCCCTTGGCCGCCAGATCCGAATAATTCACCCGCACCAGCTTGGCCGCGATGGCCTCCGGCGGGTCGTCGGCGAAGAAATGCACGCCCGCGACCATGGCGTCGGCGGTGACCACGAAGCTGCATCCGGGCGCCGGGGCGAGGCTGGCGGCGTCGTCGGTCAGGCCGAAGGCGCCCGGCTCGCCGGCCGACAGGGGGGCGAAGAACCGTGCGATGGCGGCAAACTCGTCCATCGGCTGGGCACCCCCGTCAGGCGCCGAACTCGCCGGCCCGCAGACGATGCGCCAGGCTGTTCAGGACGCCATTGGCGAAGCCCGGCTCGGCGCCCGAAAAAAAGGCGTGGGCAACATCGAGATATTCGTTGATGACGACCTTCGCCGGGACATCCACCCGGGACAGGAACTCGAAGGTCGCCGCCCGGAGCAAGGCGCGCAGGATGGAGTTGAGCCGCTCCAACGGCCAGTCGGCGCTGAGGATTGGCGCGATCACGGTGTCGATCTCGGCCCGCCGGTCGCTGGCACCGACCACCAGTTCGGTGAAGAACAGGCGATCGGCGTCGATCAGGCGGTCGCCCTCGTCGGTTTCCGTGCCCAGGCGATGGGCAACGAATTCCTTGACCACGCCGATCGCCGGGCGGGCCGTGACCTCGATCTGATAGAGCGCCTGCACGGCGGCCAGCCGCGCGGCGCTGCGGGCCTTGACCCCGCCCTTGCGCCTGGCCCCTGTCGTCGCTGCGGGATCGCCGGTCATGCCGCCGGCACCAGGAAGCGCCGGCGCAGCCCGGCCAGGGCGAGTGCCGCGGCGGCCGCGCCGCCGCCCTTGTCCTGCTGGTGCCGCTCGGCCCGGTCCCAGGCCTGGGCCTCGTTCTCGACCGTGATGATGCCATTGCCGATGGCAAGGCCCCGCGTCACGCCGAGGTCCATCAACCCCCGCGCACTCTCGTTGCACACCGTGTCGTAATGGCTGGTCTCGCCGCGCATGACACAGCCCAGCGCCACATATCCGTCGAAGCCGGCAGCCGCCGCCAGGCCGATCGCCGGGGGAATTTCCAGGGCACCGGGGACCGAGACCCGCTCCCAGCTGGCGCCCGCGCCTTCGATGGCGGCGATCGCCCCGAGCAGCAGGGCGTCGGCGATCCCCTGGTAGAAGCGGGCCTCGACGATCAGCAGGTGGGGCGCACCGGGCCGGCGTTCGCCCCCCTGGCGGGGCAGGTCGGCGGCTGGGCTGTCAACGGGCTTCATTGGGCATGCTCCACCGGGACGCGGCGCTGATCGGCGATCTTCAGGCGATAGCCTTCCAGGCCGACAATGCTGCGCGAGGTATTGGAGAGGACGACCATCTCGTGGATTCCCAGGTCGAGCAGGATCTGGGCGCCGATGCCGTAGTCGCGCAACTGGGCCGCGCTGTTGCGGGCTGGCGTCACGCCGTCCATCCGGGCGTGCAGCAATTGCGACAGGGCGGTGGCGCCGCCGGTGCGCAACAGCACGACGACCCCGCGCCCCTCGCGGCCGATTTCGTCCATCGCGCCGTGCAGCGGGCTGGGCCGGCCGCGGCGATCCTGCAGCACGTCCTCGAATTCGTTCATCTGGTGCATGCGGACCAGCGGCGGCGCGCCGCCGGCGACATCGCCCTTGACCAGGGCCAGGTGCTCGGTGCCGTCCAGCTTGTTGACATAGACCAGGGCGCGGAAGCGGCCGCCATGGACGGAATCGATCTCGCCCTGCTGGACGCAATGGACCAGCTGGTCCCAGTTCAGGCGATAGGCGATCAGATCGGCGATGGTGGCGATCTTCAGGCTGTGAAACTGGGCGAATTTCACCAGGTCCGGCAGGCGGGCCATGGTGCCGTCGTCGT
>JAJFJE010000149.1 GCA_021774355.1 Alphaproteobacteria bacterium | reverse complement strand
GACCGGTCCAAGCAGGCCGGCGAGATCACCCTGATCGAGATCCACCGCAGCCTGGCGGCCAAGAGCATCCTGATGCTCGACCCGGCTTCGGGCATCCGCCAGATCTCCCTGGTGGGCGACACCAACTTCCCCGGCGGCAATAACGGCACCGACGGCGATGACGATGATGATGACGACGATGACGATGACGATGACGATGACGACGACGACGACGACGATGATGATGGCCAGGGCCTGATCGACGTCGTCAATGACGTCCTCGACAATCTCGGCGACGACGCCATCACCCAGCCGCTGACCGACCTGGTCAACCAGCTGACCGACCCGACGGGCGGCGACCTGGAAGCGATCACCAGCATCCTGAACGACCTGACCTTCAGCCCGGGCGGCTCGCTTGGCGCCCTGACCGATCTGGCGGACGCGCTGCTCGACACCAATAATGAAGGTCTCGAGCCGCTGATCGACGCTCTCAACGAGCTGACCATGATCGATCCGAACGACCCGACGGCGCTCACCGGTGCCCTGGGTGACATTCTCGGCGGCAACGACGTGCTCGGCGGCCTGTTCGGCGGCCTGCCGGTCGGCGGTTCGGGTGGCGGCCTGCCGCTGGTCGGCGACCTGCCGGTCGTGGGCGATCTGCTGAGCAGCGCGTCGATCGACAGCCTGCCGGTGGTCGGCGATCTGCTTGGTGGCGACCTGCTCGGCGGTGCCTTGCCCGGCACGGACGTGCTCGGCGACTTGCCGGTGGTCGGGGACATTCTCTCCGGCGGTGTCGGCAGTGTCGATGGCGGCCTCCCGGCGGTCAGCGATCTGCTGAGCAATCTGGGTGTGGCGGGCGACCTGCTCGACGTCCCGACGCTGACCACGCTCGGCAGCCTGCCGGTCGTCGGTGTTCTGCTCGACGGCGGTCTTGGTGGCCTGACCGGCGCCGGCGACGGTCTGCCGGTGCTGGGCGACCTGCTGGGTGGCGACCTCCTTGGTGGCGATCTCCTCGGTGGTGGCCTGCCGCTCTCCGGCCTGCCTCTGCTTGACGGCTCGAGCGACGGGCTGGGGGCACTGACGGGTCTGCTGGGCGGCGGCCAGTCCCTGCTGGGCGACGTGCTGGCTTTTGGCGGTAGCGGCCTGCCGAGCATCGACCTGCTGAATGGCCTCAGCCTGCTCAACGCTCTGGGTGGCGCCGGCGGCGGCATTCCGGTGGTTGGCACCCTGCTCGGCGGTGGCGGCGGTCTGCCCGGCCTCGACCTGCTCTCGGGTCTCGGGGGTGGTGGCATTCCGGTGATCGGCGAGTTGCTGACCGGCGGCCTTGGCTCCGGCGACGGCCTGCCCTTCATCGGGACCTTGCTTGCCGGCGGCCTGCCGATTTCGGGCCTGCCCTTCCTCGATCCCAACACGGCCGGCCTGGCGGCTCTGACCGGCCTGCTCGGCGGCGGCCAGTCGCTGCTGGGTGACCTGCTGGCCTTCGGCGGCGGCGGCGGTCTGCCGGGCCTCGACGGCCTGGGCAGCCTGACCGGCCTGCTCGGCGGCGTTGGCTAAGCGCCAAACAGGCGAACAAGGAAACGGCGGCCGAAAGGCCGCCGTTTTCGTTTGTGGTGCGCGCCGTTAAACCGCCGCGGACATAATGCCGTCGGCAATCAGACGGCGAGATTGTCGATCAGCCGGGTCTTGCCGAGATAGGCAGCGATCAGCAGCCGTGCCGGGCGGTCCAACTGGTCCAGCGGCGCCAATGTCTCGGCGTCGCAGAGCGCAAGATATTGAACCGTACGGAAGCCGGCGGCCTCGAGCGTTGCCTTCGCCTGCGCCAGGCTGGGAGCAACGGGGGCACCATCCCGGAGCATCCGGGCAAGATCGGCCAGCTGCGCCGGCAGGCAAGCCGCGGCCCGCCGTTCCCCGGGACTGAGATAGGCATTACGGGAGGACATCGCCAGGCCGTCGGTCTCGCGCACGGTCGGCGCGCCAAGAATCTCGGTGTCGATATCGAGGTCCCGCGCCAGACGGCGGATGACCTGCAATTGCTGATAGTCCTTTTCGCCGAACACCGCGATATCGGGTTGGCACTGGTTCAGCAATTTGGTCACGATCGTGGCGACCCCGGCGAAATGGGTTGGCCGGAACTGCCCTTCGAGGGGCTCGGTCACGCCCGAGACCACGACGGTGGTGGCGGCACCGGCGGGGTAGATTTCGGCCGTGCTGGGTAAAAACAGCAGATCTGCGGATGCTGCCGCCAATGCTTCGGCATCTTCCGTTTCGCGCCGCGGATATTTGGCGAAGTCTTCGTGTGGCGCGAATTGGGTCGGGTTGACGAAGATCGACACGACCACCCGATCGGCCCGCCCCCGGGCGGTCGCGACCAATGAGAGATGACCGGCGTGAAGGGCCCCCATGGTCGGAACCAGGGCGATTCTGTCGCCGGCCGCGCGCCACTGGCGGACCTGCCGGCGAAGTTCCGCCACAGTGCGGGCGATGGCCAGGGGTGGCGTGACAGTCATGGGCGTGCTCCGCGTGGCGGCCGACACGGCCGAGGTTCCCTCGGAAACCGGGATGCTTTCCGGCGAAGCAGCCACTGGCCCGACGTAACAAAGCCGGTTGAAGAAAGCAGGCCGGGTGGCTGCGGCATCACGGAATCGTCCCCCGCTCTAAGGCGGCGTGACGAGGTCTGTCAATCGTCGCGTCATGCTCCAGGCGGTGGCTTGGCGACAATTGGTCGCGGGGCTGTCGTTACAGTGTATAGTCGAACTGTCATGAAGTGATTCGGGCAGCCATGAAAAGTCGGGCGAACAAACGCCGCGCTGATAGTGAATACGCCGAACCGGCGGACGCTGTCACTGTGCTTCCCGTCATGATACCTGCGATGTTACGACCCGGCTGGAATATTGCAACTCCGAAGGCCTCTGGTGCCGTCGGGGGCTGCCCCCGGGCAGACTTCGGGTTCACCGCGCGGCGCCCTGGCGCTCGGCCGGTGGGCGCTTCCGGTTCACAGGTGCGGCCGCCGCCTGAGCCGGGTTGCAGGCGGCCGTCACCGGGCGAGCCCGGCATAGCTTCGCCGGCATCCCGCCGCGCCTCGTCCTCAGCGTTTGACGGAGTGTAACCGATCATGGCCAAGAAGTCAGAAGACAAGAAGGCGCCGGCCAAAGCCCCGGCGAAAAAGACCGTGGCAAAGACCGCGGCGCCCAAGGCGGCTCCACCCAAGGCGGCGCCGCCGAAAGCGGCCGGCAAGGCGGCGGCCAAGAAGGCGGCTGCACCCAAGGCCGTCGCCGCGGTCGCCGCGCCCGCTGCCAAGAAGGCCACTGCGCCAAAGGCTGCGAAAAAATCCGGGCCGATGGGCAAGCCGGCGGCCCCGACGAAGGCGAAGAAGGCGCCGGCCCCGAAGAAGGCCGCCGCACCCAAGGCGGCCGCGGCCGCTCCGCCGGCTGTGGCAAAGGTGTCGCCGAAGAAGGCCGCGGCCAAGCCGGCAGGGGCAAAAGCCGCGGTGAAAAAAGCGGCCCCGAAACTGGCCGGCCCGAAAAAGGCCGCTGCCAAAAAGCCCGCGCCGGCGGCCAAGGCGGCACCGAAGAAGATGGCTGCCAAGCCAGCCGCGGCACAGAAGGCCGGGCCAAAAAAGGCGGCGGCAAAGGCGGCGGCGGCGAAGGCGCCGGCCAAGAAAGTCGCGGCGGCTGCCAAGCCGCCCGGGGCAAAAAAGGCGTCGAAGAAGAAATAGGGATAGGGGGCCGCTGCCGCAGGTGGTGGCGGCTCCGTCCTGCGGCGGCGAAATCCCCGAGGGCGCCGCCGCGAGACCAAGCGGTGCCGGCGGCGCCCTCTTGCGCCAAAGTGCACCCATTGACGCGGCAGGTCGGCCCGCCGGACGATGGCTGCGCTATACTGGTCGTGACGACTCGGGGAGCGGACTCGGATGAGCGATGAGCGGCGCGCGCATATCGTCGTATTGGGCAACGAAAAGGGGGGGTCGGGCAAGTCGACCTCGGCGATGCATCTGTGCGCGGCTCTGATGGAGCAGGGGCGGCGGGTTGCCGCCATCGATCTTGATGGTCGCCAGCGCACCCTGACCCGTTATCTCGACAACCGGGCCAGGGCGGTCGCGGAAGGCGTTGATTTGATGATGCCGAGCTATGCCGTGGTGGTGCGCAGCGAGGCGCCGGATTTTGCCGCCGCCCAGGCTGACGAGCGGCACCGCTTTCTGTCCGTGCTCGAGGACTATGTCGGGCGCCACGATGTGGTGATCATCGATTGCCCGGGCTCGGACAGTTTTTTGTCGCGTCTCGCCCATGGCTGCGCCGATACCCTGCTGACCCCGATGAATGACAGCTTCATCGATCTCGACCTGATCGCCCGCGTCGATCCGACCGATCACGCGATTCTGGGTCCCAGCCTCTATTCGGAACTGGTCTGGGAAATGCGCAAGAGGCGCGCCCGGACCGGCGGCACCATCGACTGGCTGGTGATGCGCAACCGGGTCAGCCACCTCGACGCGCGGAACAAGCGCAAGGTCTCGGAGGTGCTCGGCCGCCTGGCCAAGAGGGTGGGCTTCCGGGTGGTCGCCGGCCTGTCGGAACGGGTGACCTATCGCGAGCTGTTTCTCCACGGCCTGACCATGCTCGATCTCGGCCGCACCGGGTCGAGCCTGACCATGTCCGAAGTCGCGGCCCGCCAGGAGGTTCGCAGCCTGGTCGGGGCGCTCGACCTGCCGGCGGTCGAGCGGGCGACGGCGCCGCTGGAGCCGGTCGCGGCCTGACCCACCGGCACGGGCCGGGAACCGGGGCCGGCCGAACCGGGTTGTTCCGGGGACTGCGGAAATCGGGCGCACGGCGACGTGCGCGCGTCAAAAATTGTGAGATCGAATGACCAGAACTGTTCGCAAGGCCGTCTTTCCCGTTGCCGGCCTGGGCACCCGCTTCCTGCCGGCAACCAAGGCCATTCCCAAGGAAATGCTGCCGGTTGTTGACAAGCCGGTGATCCAGTACGGCTTCGAGGAGGCGATTGCCGCGGGAGTCGAGCACTTCATTTTTGTGACAAGCCGGGGCAAGACGGCGCTCGAGGATCATTTCGACCGCCATTTCGAGCTCGAGGAGACCCTCGCCCGGCGGGGCAAGACCGCGGAGCTGGAGGCACTGCATAAATGGCAGCCCCGGCTCGGCCAGGTCTCGTTCGTTCGCCAGCCCGAGCCGCTCGGCCTTGGCCATGCCGTGCTCTGTGCCAAGGACCTGGTCGGGGACGAGCCCTTTGCCGTCCTGCTGCCCGACGATGTGGTCCAGGCCGCGCCGTCCTGTCTCGCCCAGATGGTGGCGGCCTATCCCGGCGGCAATATGCTGGCCGTGATGGACGTCCCGCGGGAGCAGACCAGGCGTTACGGCGTCCTGGCCCCCGGCCGGCGCGACGGGGCCCTGGTTGAAATTACCGGTCTGGTCGAAAAGCCCGATCCGGCCGAGGCGCCGTCGACCCTGTCGGTGATCGGCCGCTATATCCTTGACGGCGCGATTTTCGGCTATCTGGAACGGCAGGAGAGGGGGGCCGGCGGCGAGATCCAGTTGACCGACGCCATCGCCCGCATGATCGGTACCATGCCCAGCAACGGCTTCCAGTTCGCCGGGCGGCGCTTCGATTGCGGCGACCGCCTGGGGTTTCTGGAGGCGAATATCGCCTTCGCCGCAGCGGATCCGGCTTTGGGGCCGGCCTTTCGCGCGCTGCTCAAGCGCTATGCGCGGGAATTCTGACGGAATACGCCGGATAGCCGGGGCCGGTTGATCTTGCACCGCAATAGTGCCCTGGGCTAAACGGGGAGGCCCTGGAGCGCAGGGCGACCATCCGACGTGCCCCTTGTCCGGAGAGCCATCTTGTCCAACGCCCATCGTTTCCACCCTTCCATCCTGCGCGAGTATGACGTCCGGGGCATTGTCGGCGAGACCCTGTTCGAGGCGGATGCCCGGGCTCTGGGGCGCGGCTTCGCCACCATTATCGCCGAAAAATCGGCCAAGGACCGGCCCCTGATCATGGTCGGGCGGGACGGGCGCCACTCATCCCCGGCGATGGAGGCGGCGCTGGTCGAAGGCCTGGTCTCGGCCGGGGCCGAGGTCGTCCGGGTGGGCCTGGGGCCGACCCCCATGCTCTATTTCGCGACCACTGTGTCGGGTGCCGATGGCGGCATCCAGGTGACCGGCAGCCATAACCCGCCGACCCATAACGGCTTCAAGATGATGATCGGCCGCAAGCCGTTTTTCGGCACGGCGATCCAGGCCCTGCGGCCGCTGGCCGAGCATGACCGTTTCCGCGTCGCCCCCGGGGCCGCGCGACAGGAGGACTACGCGCCGCGCTACATCGCGCGCCTGCTCGAGGAAGTGGCGGACCAGCCTCTCAATGTCGGCTGGGACCCGGGCAATGGCGCGGTCGGTGCCGTCATCCGCCAGGTGGTCGATGCGCTGCCGGGCCGGCACTTGGTGATCAACGAAGCGGTGGACGGCGATTTCCCCGCCCACCATCCGGATCCGACCGAGCCGCATAATCTGGTGCAACTGCAGGACCTGGTCGCCCGTGAAGGCCTGGGCCTGGGCATCGCCTTCGATGGCGACGGCGACCGCATCGGGGCGATCGACGAAAAGGGCCGGATCGTTTGGGGCGACCAATTGTTGGCGATCCTCGCAGCCGAAGTTCTCGCGGCCCGGCCGGGCGCGACCATCATTGCCGACGTCAAGGCAAGCCAGGTCCTGTTCGACGCGGTCGCCGCCATGGGCGGCACCCCCTTGATGTGGAAGACCGGTCATTCGCTGATCAAGTCCAAGATGGCCGAGACCGGCTCGCCCCTCGCCGGCGAAATGTCCGGCCATATCTTCTTTGCCGATCGCTTCTATGGTTTCGACGATGCGCTCTATGCGGCGCTGCGGCTGCTCAAGGCCATCGTCGGGGCGGGCATGTCCCTGGCCGAACTGCGCGACCGCCTGCCGGCCATGGTCAACACACCGGAACTGCGCTTTCCCTGTGCCGACGAGGCCAAGTTCGAGGTCATGGACAAGGTCCGCGCGGCCCTCGCGGGCAGCGGCGCCCGTGTCGATGCCACGGACGGCGTGCGGGTCTCGACCGATGACGGGTGGTGGCTGTTGCGCGCCTCGAATACCCAGGCGGTCCTGGTGGCACGTGCCGAAGGCCCCGACCAGGCATCGCTCGACCGGCTCAAACAGTCGATCGCCGGTGCCCTGTCGGCCGCGGGTGTCGTACCCCCCGAGATGTAATTGGCCGGGCGATCAGAGCTTGGCGCCGCCGGCGACGGTGGCGCCAAGATCAGTTGTTCGAGGTCGTTCCGCCCAGGGTGCTCGCCGCCATGGTCGCAGGCATCTTCATGGCGATGCAGGCGCGCTGCCGCTCCCGCAGGGCCAGGCAGGCCTGTCTGGCCGACATCTCGGTCATCCCGACAAAGCGGGCCCGATAGATCACCGCGTCCTTGTCGCGCAGCTGGTGCACCGCCATGCGGCTGGCGGTGAACAGGTCCGGGGCCAGTTCGGCGGTTTCCTGCAGGTGGCTGAGCGCTGTCTTCTGGCCGCTGAAGGCGCCGATCTGCACGCCCCAGCTGCCGCCATTGCCGGCCGGTTGCGCGGCGCCTTCGGTGCCCTGTGCGGCAAGCTGGGCGCCCAGGGTGTTGGCCAGGGGAGCGATCGCTGCCGCCAGGCTCGGCACCGCGGCTGCCGCGGCCACCGCATCGG
Source organism: Alphaproteobacteria bacterium (assembly GCA_021774355.1). Taxonomy (GTDB): domain Bacteria; phylum Pseudomonadota; class Alphaproteobacteria; order Zavarziniales; family Zavarziniaceae; genus JAJFJE01. The sequence goes on along the minus strand of JAJFJE010000149.1, from coordinate 477 downwards.
CCGCCAGGCCGTTCGTCATGTCGGCCGCCAGGCCGTTCGCCGTGTCGGTGTCCTTGGCGACAGGAGCCGGGCCGGGGGCATCGTCGGCCGCCAGGGCGTCGGCGCGATAGGCGTCGTCGCTGTCCGCCGTCTCCTCGTCCAGGGCGGCGATCTTGGCATCCAGCGCTTCCGACGGGTCGTCCAGGGCCAGTGTTTCGACGCCGGGGCGTGCCTCCGGCAGGTCCGGCCGGCGCGCCGGCTCGGGCGGGATGATGGCCGCCAGGGCGACCGGAGCGACCCGATTGGGCCGGATGATGTCGGCCCGGGCAATGTCCCGCGGCGCCTGCTTCAGCCGTGCGAAGGCCCGGTCGAGCAGCACGATCATCTGGTCGTCGCGGGACCGCGCCGACTTGCCGCCGAAGATCACCCCGACCAGGTGACGGCCGTCGCGCTCCACCGACACCACCAGGTTGAAGCCCGAGGCGTTGATGTAACCGG
>JAJFJE010000148.1 GCA_021774355.1 Alphaproteobacteria bacterium | reverse complement strand
ACGGGGACACCGGGGTTGCCACACAGGCGTGGATGACCGGGACAAGCCCGGTCATGACGAAGGGAGTGAGGGCGCCGCCGTCACCGTACCGGCCGGCAGCCCGGTGTCATTCGTCGCGATAGGTCCGTTCGCGCCGCTCGTGGCGCTCCTGGGCTTCGATCGACAAGGTGGCGACCGGCCGCGCGTCCAGCCGTTTCAGGCCGATCGGCTCGCCGGTCTCCTCACAATAGCCGTAGGAGCCTTCCTCGATCCGCCGCAGGGCGGCGTCGATCTTGCCCACCAGCTTGCGCTGGCGGTCCCGGGTGCGCAGTTCCAGCGCCCGCTCCGACTCGGTCGAGGCCCGGTCGGCGATGTCCGGCTCGGCCACCGTGTCTTCCTGCAGATGCAGCAGCGTTTCCTGGCTTTCCCGCAGAATGTCCTCGCGCCACGCCAGGAGCTTGCGACGGAAATATTCGATCTGTCGGGGATTCATGAAGGATTCGTCGTCTGACGGACGATAATCGGGCGGCAACTCGATTCCCATTCGACCCTCGCGAGCGACACCTGTCGAGGCGCGCGGAGAATACTTAACACGGGCGGCTTGTTCAAGCCCTGCCGTCAGATCTCATTTTCCAATAATTTCAATATCTTGGTCAAAATGGCCGCGCCAGGCCTCAGAACCCGAGCTTGGCCAGTTCGACAGCGGCACGCAATTCGACCTCGTCGAGCAGTGCGGCAAGCTGTGGGTCGGCCACGGCTTCGCGCCGGCCGCGCAGCAGAACCATGATCTGCTCGAGCCGTCCACGGGGCACCCGGCCCAGCATCAGTTCGAGGCGCAGAGCCTCCAGCCCGTCCAATAAGGCGTTGGCGCGGGCGACAGCTTTGCGCCGCCCGGGCCGGTCGGACGCCACCTCTTGCAGGGCGAGCAGAGGGGACAGGCCGGCGGCGGCCGGCGGTGGCGGCGCGGCCGTCGCCTCGCTGGCCCCGTCGCCGTCGGGCAGGACAAAGCCAGAGGCGTTGCGCTGCGCCTTTCTGGCGGCGCCAAGACCCTGGACGGCGCCCCGATTCTCGACCTTCACACGGCACCTCGCTGAGCTTGCATCACGCCACCAGGGTGACCGATCAGCGTTAACAATATCTTAGGGTCCCGTGGCTTGGGCGGATGCCGCAACAGCCCTAGCCGGCAAGGTGTCGGACGATCGCCAGGCCGGCCACCAGGCCCACCAGGGCGCAGACCACGGACGCGGCCACATAGGCCGCCGCCACCGGGCTTTGGCCCCGTTCCCACAACAGCACCGCGTCGAGGGAAAAAGCGGAAAACGTGGTGAAGCCACCCAGCACCCCGGTGGTCAGGAACAGCCGCACCGCCTGCGGCGCGTCCCCCTTCAGGGCGAAATAGCCGGCGATCAAGCCCATCGCCAGAGAGCCGACAATGTTGACGGCCAGGGTGCCGGCGGGAAACCCGACGCCAAACCAGCGCAAGGTCGCCAGATTGACCCCGTGACGCAGCGCGCCGCCCAGGCCGGCGCCCAGAAATACCACCAGATACGGCATCGCGTCACCGCCCCCTGTCCAGGAAAGATCCCAGCATACCCCCCGGGCGCGGCCGGCAACAATCCCGCCGGGACCCGGCAATTCCTGCCCCGCGGCTTTGTCCGACCCCCAAGATAGGTCCTTAACCCGTTGATTTTCCTTCCATCGTCTTTGGCACGCCGCTGGCATGGGCTGGTCTGGAACAGCGATTGCGACAAAGGTGGCCAGCAATGCGGAGATTTTCCCTGATCGTCCTGACGGCGGTCGCCCTGATTGCCGGCCACGGCAACGCCGGGGCGACCTCGCGGATCAAGGACATCGCCAATTTTGAAGGCGTGCGCGAGAACATGCTGGTCGGCTATGGCCTGGTCGTCGGGCTCGACGGCTCCGGCGACAGCCTGCGCAATTCGCCCTTCACCAAGCAGAGCCTGGTGGCGATGCTGGAGCGCCTGGGCGTCAATACCCGGGACAGCGACCTCAAGACCAAGAATGTCGCGGCCGTGATGGTCACCGCCGAACTGCCGCCCTATGGCCGGCGCGGCAGCCGCATCGACGTGACCGTCTCCACCCTGGGCGATGCCAAGAGCCTGCTCGGCGGAACCCTCTTGGTTACCCCCCTGCTCGGCGCGGACGGCGAGGTCTATGCGGTTGCCCAGGGGCCCACCGCGGTCAGCGGCTTCAAGGCCCAGGGCGCTGCCACGAGCGTCACCAAGGGTGTGCCGACCTCCGGCCGCATCGCCAATGGCGCGATCATCGAACGCGAGGTCAACTATGCCTTCGGCCAGGACGGGGTCCTGCGCCTGGCCCTGATGAACCCGGATTTCACGACCGCCCGGCGGGTCGCCGACGCCATCAACAAGGTGGTTCTCGGTGCCGCCCGGGCGCTCGACCCTTCGACCATCGAACTGACGACTCCGCCATCGGCGCGCAACGACCTGATCGGCTTCGTGACCCGGATCGAGCAGCTTCGGGTCACCCCGGACCTGCCGGCCCGGATCATCGTCGACGAGGCATCGGGCACCATCGTCATCGGCGCGGACGTGCGCATCTCGACGGTCGCCATCGCCCAGGGCAACCTGACCATCCGCATTACCGAAACGCCCCAGGTGGCCCAGCCGGCGCCGTTCAGCCAGGGCCAGACGGTCACCGTGCCGCGGACCGACGTGGCGGTCGACGAAGGTGCGGGACGCCAGATCGCCGTGTTCGACGCCGGCGTCAATCTGCGCGATCTGGTCGACGGCCTGAATGCCCTCGGCGTCGGCCCCCGCGACCTCATCTCGATCCTCCAGGCAATCAAGGCGGCCGGCGCCTTGCAGGCCGACATCGAGCTGATGTGATGAGCCTCGCCCCGAGCCCTTCCGCCGCCCCACCCGCCGGCCTCGCCAGTGCCCCCCAGGGCGCGCCCAAATTGCGCGCCAAGGCCGAGGAGTTCGAGGCCATGGTGCTGGGCGAGATGCTGACCCCGATGTTCGAGGGGACCGAACCCGACGGCCCGTTCGGCGGCGGGCCGGGCGAAAGCGCCTTCCGCGGCTTTCTGATCCAGGCCTATGGCACGGCGATCGCCAAGCGTGGCGGCGTCGGCCTTGCCGATCACGTTCTGGGCGCCCTGATCGCCCTCCAGCAAAGCCAGGAGAGACCATGACCGAGCACCCGCTTGCCGCCGATCTGGCACTGTTGACCGGCCGCCTGACCGAAGCCCTCAACGCCGAGTGCTGCGCCTTGATCGCGCGCCGCTTCGACCAGCTTCACGACCTGGTCGCCGCCAAGCTGCAACTGGCCAAGGCCTATGAGGACCTGTCGGCCCGGCTGGGTCCGCCCGAAACCCTGTCGCCGGCCAGCCGGGACCGGCTGCGCAGCCCGACCCGGGATTTGCGCGCCGCCCTCGACCGCCATGCGGTGGTGGTGGCGGCGGCCCGCACCGTCGCCGAACGCCTGATCAAGAGCGTCACCGGCGCCCTGGGCGACCAGGCCCGGCCGGTCCTGTCCTACGGCCCGCGCGCCGGCCTGCGCAACGCCTCGGCGGCGCCGGCCGCCTTTGCGGTCAACGCCTGCGCCTGACCGGAGGCCCCGCCCTGCCGTGGTGGCGGACCGGGACAAGCCTGGTCATGACGGTGGAATCGGGTAAGTTCAGCGCATCAACTCTTAAGCCTTTGAAACGCCTCATGGTTAATTCCCATTTACGATAGATTTATTTCCATTTCGGTTGTTTATACCCGCGTTTCGGGGTAGCTTTGGTCCAGGCTCAGAAGAGCCGAAACCACAGTTCCAGAAGGATCGAAACCATGTCTGACATCACCCTTACCGCCACGACGCGGAACAACCTGCTGTCCCTGCAGGGCACCACGGACCTCGCCAACCGGACTCAGGGTCGGCTGGCAACAGGCCTCAAGGTGGCCAGCGCGATCGACGATGCGGCGGCCTATTTCGCCTCCAAGTCCCTGTCCGACCGCGCCACTGACTTCACCGACCGCAAGTCGGAAATCAGCCAGGGCATCTCGGCCCTGAAGGCAGCGACCACCGCGACCGAATCGGCGGATAAGATCCTCAAGCAGCTCAAGGGTATCGTGATCTCGGCGCGCACCGCCGACTCGACCACCCGGGCCGACCTGACGTCGCAGTTCAACGACCTCGCCGGTCAGCTCAACACCCTGCTCGAGGATGCCAGCTACCAGGGCACCAACCTGGTCAACTCGACCGGCAACAGCCTGACTGTCCGCTTCTCCAGCTCGACCAGTGCGCAGCTGCAGATCACCAGCCGCGATCTCCGGGCCTCTGCGGTCCTGAGCCTGAACAGCGCCGCCGGCACGAATGTTTCGGCAGCCCTGCAGGGCATCTCGGCGGCGGGCATCACCGCCGGCTTCTCCGACCTGTCGGATATCGGTTCCGCCGGCGTGTTCTCCAGCCAGGCCGCCGCGAACGCCGCCCTTGACGCAGTTGTCTCGGTGCTCGACACGGCGGTCAGCACGGTCCGCGCCGCGGCCTCGAATCTCGGCTCGAACGTCACCTTCCTGCAGACCCGGTTGGACTTCACCACCAACTATGTCAACAGCCTGACGGAAGGTTCGGACAAGCTGAGCCTTGCCGATCTGAACGAGGAAGGGGCCAATTTGGTCGCGTTGCAGACTCGCCAGCAGCTCGCGCTGCAGGCGCTGAACTTCGCCGGCCAGAGCAACCAGCAGGTCCTCAGCCTGTTCCGGTAACCCGGCCGCTCCCGGTTCGGCCTTGAGGGCGGCTTCGGCCGCCCTCTTCTTTCGTTCTCACGGGCGAACGGGGTCAGCCTTTACCGGCAATTAAGGATCCCCGGCCTACCGTCATCGTCGACGGACCATGCAGTGGAGGAACGTCGTGCCGCTCAAGATCACCCTGGCTCCCGAAGAGAAAATCATCGTCAACGGCGTGGTCATCGCCAATGGCGGTGCCCAGGCGACCCTGAGCATCATGAACCGTGCGCAGATCCTGCGCGGCAAGGACATCCTGACCGCCGACGACGCCGTGTCGCCGGCGAGCCGGGTCTACTACGTCCTGCAGTGCCACTACCTGTTCCCGGACCGCGCGGAGGATTACCGCCGGACCGCGGAAGAGTTCCTCACCGATTATGCCCAGGCGGCCCCGAGCGGTGCCGCCATCGTCGACGAGATCCGGAAGCAACTGCATGGCGGTCAGGCCTATGGCGCCCTGAGAACCGCCAAGACGCTGCTTGCTCATGAGAGGGAGATCCTGGCCCATGTATCAGAGACGGCAAAGCTATAGCGCGGTACCGCCGGAAGGCGATGCCCGGCGCACCGAAGGTTGGGCCCTGACCGAGTCGGCCCGGCGTCTGGCCGAAGCCCAGCGCAATCCGGCCGACGAAACCGCCCTCCTGGATGCCGTCCGGCGCAACTGGCGCCTGTGGACGATCTTCCAGGCCGGTGTCATGGCCCCCGATTCGCCCATGCCGACGGCAGTCAAGAGCAACGTCCTGTCGCTTGCCAACTTCATCGACAAGCACACGGTCGGGATCCTGGCCGCGCCCGATGCGGCCAAGCTCGACATCCTGATCCGTATCAACCGCGAGATCGCAGCCGGTCTTCTGGCGGTTCCCCAGGACGCCACAGTCGCGCCCGCCGCGCCGCCGCGCACCGCGCCCGCATCGCCGGTCAGCCATTCGGTCTAACAGCGCCGCCGCCCTGGGCGGCCGGCAAGGAGCACGACATGCCAGCAGGTCCGGCCCGCGCGACCACCCCGAACACCCCCGACGACGACGATCGGCGGCTGCTCGCCCCGGGTCTCGCCGCCCTGGATGCCGGACAGGTCGAACAGGCCCTGGCCGAAGCCGAACTGCTGCTGGCCAGTGCCCCCAGCCACGGCGCGGGACTCGTCCTGCTGGGCTTTGTCGGCCTGTTGCGCAACCAGCCGGCGCTCGCCCTCGAGGCCCTGCTCGCGGCCCATGAGGAACAGCCCGCTAGCGCCCTGATCGCCGAGGCCCTGGCCATTCTCTATGCCCTCGGCGGCGAGCTTGCCGAGGCAACCTATTTTGCCAAGCTGTCCCAGGCCAACGGCCTCGACGCGGCGACCACGGCCAGCTTCCCCAAGGCCTGGCCGGGCTTTGCCGGGGCCCTTCTGGCGATCCGCGAGCGGCCCTACTACCACAAGGGCATGATCGCCCTCGAAACCCATCGCCCGGCCCTGGCTGCCGACTTCTTCGAGGCCCAACTGGCGTTCCGGCCCAATGACGGGCAGGCCATCCGGGCCCTGGCGGATTGCCGCCTGGCCCTCGACCAGCCCCGCCGCGCCGCCGAATTGCTCGACCGCTTCGCCGTCGCCCATGCCGACGCCCGGGATCTCTCCTGCCTGTCCCATTGCCTGGCCCAATGCGGCCTATCGGAGCGCGCCGCGACCCTGGCCGACGAGGCCGGCCGGCGCGCGCCCCACGACCTTGAAATCGCCACGGCGGCGATCGCCGCGGCCAGCTTCGACCCCGCCGCGACCGCCCCCCGGCTGCGCGACCTGGCCCGTGTCCGTTACGCCGGCGTGCCGCCGCTGGCCGCCGTCGCCGCCCGGGCGCCGCTGCCGGCCGGCGGCCTCCGCCTCGGCCTGTTGCTCGGCCGTCCCTGGGACGGCGAGGCCCTGGCGGCGATCGGCACCCTTGCCCAGGGCTGCCGGTCCCTGGACGACGCCACCGTGGTGGCGTTCGGCGAGGGACCGCTGGACCAGGCCTGTTACGCGTCGTTGCACGGCCGGATCGACCAGTGGATCGATATCAGCCGTTTCGACCCGACCACCCTGGCCGTGGTCATCCGCGGCGAAGGCATCGACGTCATGCTGGACACGGGCGGGCTGGCCTCCAGCCTGTCCTGCGCCACCCTGAGCCACCATCCGGCGCCCCTCGTCATTGCCTGGCTTGGCCAGCCGGTGGCGGTGCCGCCGCCGGGCACGGATCTGATCCTGTCGGCACCCGGGCTCGATCCCGATATCCCGAACGCGGCCCTGGCCCTGTGCCCGGCCGGCCTGGTTGCACCGGTCGCCGGGCCCGCCACCGGCCGCCGCCCGGACGACGGCGCGATCCTGCTCGGCGCCGATCTCCGCCTTGGCCAGATCCATGACGACCTGCTCGACTGCTGGGCCCTGATTCTCGCCGCCATCCCCAACGGCCGGCTGGTCCTGCGCGACCGGGAACTCAGCCATCCCGACAATGTCGCCGAACTGATCGGCCGGGCCGGCAGCCGCGGCATCGCCGAACGCGTCGAATTAATGACCGGCAGCCGGGCCGCCTTTGCCGCCGGCATCGACCTGATGCTGGCCCCCTTTGTCGCCGCCGACGGCTTCGACGCCCTGGCCGCCCTGGCGGCCGGACGCCCCGCCGTCGCCTGTGCCGGCGATGGCCGCCATCGCCGCTTTGCCGCCTCGGCCCTGATTTGCGCCGGCCTGGACTCATGGGTGGCAAGCAGCCCGGCCGACTATGCCGCCACAGCGATCCGCCTGGCCGGCGATCTGGACGCCGCCGGGGTCCGCGCCCGGGCCGCCGCCACGGCGATCCCGGCAGACCATTTCGCCCGCGCGATGGTGGCGGCGATCCGCAAGGGAGCGGCCCAATGAGCCCCCGCGCCGAACGTTCGCGCGCCGCCATCACGGCGCGTTTCCCGGAACTGGCGGCGGCCCTGGCCGAAACGCCAATGGTATCGCGGGCGGTGCATGACGGCGACGCCCTGGTCGACATCGATCTGGGCCCCGCCCGTCTCTATAACCGCGACGGCCGGGTGGTCGCCGCGGAACAGGTCCGGGCGTTCAACGCCAAGCCCCTGCAGTTCTTCGCCAATAATCCCAGCATGGCCAATCTGGGCAGCCCGATATCGGGCGCCATGCTCAGCCGGATGCTGCACGAACTGGGCGGCGACGGCGTCTCGGCCCTGGTCGCCAAGCCGGACTACGAGGGCTCGTTCCTGATCGTCCTGGGCATCGGCGCCGGGCACCACTTGCCCGAACTGATCGCCACCACCAAGGCCCGTCACCTGCTGATCGTCGAGCCGATCCCGGAATTCCTGCGCCATGCCCTGGGCGCCATCGACTGGGAGGCCCTGTTCGAGACCGCAGCGGCACGCGGCATCACCCTGCGCCTCAGCCTGGCCGAGCGGCCGGACCGCATCACCCATGCCATCGAACAATTCGTCCAGTGGGTGGGCGAGCCGTTCATCGACGGCGGCTTCGTGTTCCTGCACTACCCGTCCTGGGCCCTGGTCGAGACCCGCGACCGTCTGCCCCTGGCGATCAACCAGAATTTCATCTCGCGCGGCTTCTACGAAGACGAGCTGAAGATGATGACCAATGCGGTGGCCAATCTGTCGCGCCACGATTGCCGGATCATCGATGCCCGCCTGCGCCTGGCCCGGCCCGAGACCGCGATCCTGGTCGGCTCCGGCCCGTCCATCGACCCGGCCCTGCCCGATCTCGTCCGCCTGGCCCGGACCGGTGTCGTCTTTTCCGCCGGGACCGGCCTTCGGGTGTGCCTGAAGAACGGTGTCGTCCCCGATTTCCACTGCGAGTTGGAGAATGGCGAGCCGACCTATGACAGCCTGCGCAAGACGGCGGCCCAATATCCCTTCACCGGGATCCGCCTGATCGCCTCGGTCACCGTCGATCCGCGGGTCCCGGCGCTGTTCGACCAGCGCTATTTCTTCTTCCGCGACACCGTCAGCTCGACCAAGATCCTGGCGCCGCCGGGCCATGAATTGTTCGGTGCCGGCCCGACCTGCGTCAACACCGCCATGCGCCTCGCCAACGCCCTGGGCTTCAAGCAATTCGCCCTGTTCGGCACCGATTGCGGCGCCAAGGTCGACGGCCCAAAGCATTCCAGCCACGCCATCTACCAGCACGACCAGCAATTCCAGGCGTTCGAACGCAAGCAGGTGCTGAACCACATTCTGCCCGGCAATTTCGGCGGCGAGGTCGCCACCGACTGGGTATTGGGCCTGTGCGCCCGCCTGCTGGGCGACCTTACCCGGACCTTCCGCCTGACCGTCCTCAACACCTCCGACGGCGTGCGCATCGCCGGCACCACCCCGCGGCTGGCCTCGACCATCGCCAATTTCGCCCCGCCCGACCCGCTACGCCTGTTCGGCGACATCACCCGGTCCACCACGCCGTTCCCGGCCGGGGAATTCTTCGCCACCCTGGGCGACGGTGCGCTGGCCCAGGCGGCCGGGCGGGCGTTCGACGACCTTGCCGCGCTGGTCGATGCGGCGGAACGCGAAGGCGACGATCTCGCCGCCTTCTGGACCCGCCTGACCGGCTTTTTCCATACCGCCGCCAGGGACTACCGGCGCACGGCGTCGATGATCCTTGGCTCGCTGCGGTCGATGCCGAAGATCGGCATGTTTTTCATTCACCGGACGGCCGATCCGGGCCGCCGGGCGGCCCTGACGGC
>JAJFJE010000147.1 GCA_021774355.1 Alphaproteobacteria bacterium | reverse complement strand
AGGCGACCATGCCAGGCAGGTGGCCCGGCCGGTTCATGGCTGTTTCCAGCGCCTTGGTGCATAGCGCCACGTTCTTCAGCGGCGCGATGGTAGGGGCCTGGGTTTCCAGGGCTATGACGTTGTTCATGATGGTTCTCCAGTTTGTTGATCGAGGCCAAAGTCATCAAAAAACCCGGCCATGCTTTCGTAGTCCGGACTCTGCCGGTATCTGTGCAGACGACGCTTGTCGTCTTCGCTGACGAGCTCACCAGTGTCGATGCGCTGGGCAATGCGCATAAACCGCTTGTGTCGCTCGATGGGGTCGTCCTCGGGGGCTTCGTGGATGGTTATTTTTCTTGGTTTGAAAGAGGCCGGGTCGTAGGGCTGGCCCGGCTTGAGGATGTCGTGTGCAAGCTCCTGATCGTACATGTCTCGCTCGTCCATAGCATCCAGCGCGCGGCGTGCCTGCTGCAGGGCGAAGTTGTCAAACTCCACCGTCTTCGGCTTCATGTACACAACCTTCTTCGATTGCTCGATTTTGTGCCGCATGACGTTGCCAGCGATGTCTTTGCCGACCGCCTTCTTGTGCTCGACGTACTCTGCCTTCTGCTGTTGCAAAAACTTACGCTGGTAATGCTTGGCTGCGACAGCAGCCTCACGGCGGTCAATGCCGCTCAGCTCGGGTGCTTGCACGATGCCGATGAAATGGCCGTCGAGGTCATAGATGTACAACGAGTCAAGCCGGTCCGGATCACGCCTCAGCCGTACAGTACGCCCGATGTGCTCGGTGATCTCAGGGCTGATGTAGTAATAGTGCATGTAGCGCACACCCTTACCGGTAACAACGCGCTCTTCCATGTCTTCGGATAGTAGAAAGTCCAGCGACCGTTCGTCGCAGGTCCTGATGGGTTGTGTCCAGTTTGCCGCTTGCTCGTGCGGGCTGCGGTCGTCCAGCCCGCTATGCGCCGTGCGGCCGTACATGTGCTCACTCCAGTCATCGAGTATCTGTTGCAGCTCGGCACCGCTCATGCTGACTTCAATCACTTCGCCAGGCGTCATGACGCGTTGTGCGAAGCTCTTGCGTGCCTCGATCACTTTACGCTCGGCGACGCTGTGGCCGATGAAGCCAGGCAGCAGCTCTAGCACACCGTGGGACATGGTCCTGAAAACGCGTTCGATTGTGCCCTTCTGCTCACTGGCAAATGGCATGCAGAGCTCGTGCCTTATCTCCAGCGCATGCAGCGACTCCACTAGCTGAAAACTGGTGTAGTCCCGGCCGTTGTCCGTGCGCAGTGTGTCGGGCAAACCCCAGGCTATGATCGCGTCGCGAATGCTTGCACAGATGGCGCTGGCCTTGCTGGTCTTGCTCACCCGCAGTTTCAATCTGCGGCTGTACATGTCGATCAGGCCAATCACGCTGTGACGCCCATCTTCCAGCATCCAGTCGGCTGGTGTGCTGTCCGCTTCCCATAACTGATTGAGCGCCGTGATGCCTTCGTGATGGCTGCCCTGGCTGGCCATGAACACGTTTTTCCAGCGGTCCGGATGCGTCACATAGGCCCACAGCTGAGCGTTCTGCTCTTTCCACCTGGTCATGTAGCGGTTCACGGTTGCCTTGCTCGGTATCTCGCCGTCGCAGCGGACCTCAAGGAACTCCATCATCTGCGTCGCGTTGATGTGTGGCTTCTGCCACATGGCACCGAGCACGGTGCGCTGCAGCGATTCCGATTGTTCAATCAGCCCTTTGCCTAAACGACCCGCTGGCTTGGGCAACAGCGCACCCATGCCATAGGCCCGGTGATCCTTCCGCCACCGGTACAAGGTCGACTTGGTGACGTGCACCTGGCCATTCAGTTTGGGCAGGTGTTGCATCAGCCTCACCGGCATCGTGGTGTCGCCGGTGATCAGATCAGTACACAACTCATCCACGCACGAGCGCAGCTTGCATTTGTATTCCCTGGCTCTGCGCGCCCACTCACTGATTACCCACAACCGCGCCTGTGCAGCCAAACGCAGCCGATGGTTACGGCCCAGCCCGTGCAGCCTTTTCGCGCACTCCTTAGCAATTTGCCTATCACGTTCGCGGGTGCTTTCCAGCCTCAGGCGGTCAAGTGCAGCATCGCTAGTGTCCGGTTCAACCGCCTGCTGATAGGCGGTGTCTTCACGCTCGGCATCCCGCTCGATCTTGCGCAGCAACGCCTGCGTGTCCAGTAGTTCCAGGTGGTTTTGTGTTGGCGCCGGCAGGCTGTTGAGGTGGTATTCAAAACCCTTCCCCTTTTTCACTTTGCGCTTGACAGCGGTTGCCAGTTTTTTTCGGACCCCCTGGACTGTGCCAGGCATGCCGGGTAGCTCTATCAACTCGCAAGCCATGAACCAGTTCTTCATCAAGCAGCTCTGCTGCCTTTTATCGGAACATTGTTCGAGTCATAACGCTCAGGCCAGAGCTCGTGTACTTCCAGATCAAGCGCATTTGCAATCGCTGTTTCCATCCTGTAATTCCGTTTGTGGAAGGTGGAGTACGCGACTGTCTTAGTCACACCGAGCGCTGATGCCACAGCTGCAAGGCTGGACTCTCTGAGAGCCAGTTGATAGATACACCATGCGCGCAGCTTGGATGGTTTGCCTATAATGGGCTTGGGTGGTTTTGCTATCATGATCATGGGGCACATAGTAACCCATTAATCGGAGACTTGTCAACTCACATATCGGAGTTTCTTTTCTCTGTCTCTCTAATTAGGTCATATAGTCCGACATATCAAACACATAGGCAGCTAAAATGCAAAAAGAAACCAAAAAAGAAAGCTCTTTCTTTTATCAAACTCAAATAGCAAACCGTATAAGGAAGTGTGCGGAGACTTTGGGAGGCAATTCTAATCTTGCTGAACGGGCTGGTATAAGTGAGTCACAGCTGTACCGTGTACTCTCCGGAGGCAACACGAGCATCGCTTTTCTGGCGCGCATCGCTGAAGCAACCGGTCAGGATTTCAACTGGATTGTGACCGGCGACACTAATAACTGTGTGGCTGAGCCAGGGCCAAACTATAAAGACAGCTTTGACTTTGAGTTAATAGATGAGCTGCACACAAGTGCGGTAGAAGAGGGTGAGATGGCAGTTACCAGACAACGCCTGGCCTTTCGCCGGGAGTGGCTAGAGCAACGCCACCTGGAAGCCAGAAACCTAGCAGTGGTGCGGCATAGAGGCGATACAATGCAGCCTACTCTGCTCGATGGCGACGCCCTGCTTATTAGAGTGTTTCACCATAAAGATG
>JAJFJE010000146.1 GCA_021774355.1 Alphaproteobacteria bacterium | reverse complement strand
GTCCAGCAGATTGACGAAATTGGTGTAGTGGCCGAGCCGGACGTTGAGGAGCAGGGGGTCGGCCTGCAGCGCGGCAACCGTGTAGATGGTCGGCGCCGTGGGCAGTAACAGGGCGTCCATCCCGGCCCATTCCGCCGTCGCCCGGGCCTGCAACTCGGCCAGGGCATAGGCGCCGCGAAACGCCTCGACCGCACTGATGGTGCGGCCGCGGCCGATGATCGCCCGCACGCTCGGATCGACCGCCGCCTCGTGGGCGGCAAAGAAATCGGCGATCGCGGCCAGGCGCTCGGCCACCCAGGGACCGCCATAGAGCAGCTTTGCCGCCTCGGCGAAGGGGGCAAAATCGATCGCGACGATGGTTGCGCCCAGGCCGGCAACGCGGGCGATGGTCTGCTCGAACAGGGCGGCATAGGCCTCGTCGCCGTAGAATTCCCGCTGGTCGGGCCGCGGCACGCCCACGCGCCAGCCGGCCGCGGGCAGGCCGCACGGCGTCCCCCGCCGGGCATAGGCATCCTGCCCGTCGGGCCCCTCCAGGATCCGGCGGACCCGGTCGCCTTCGGCGACGCTGGCAGCAAAGACCGACACGCAGTCCAGGCTGCGGCAGGCCGGCACGACCCCGGTAACCGGCAAAAGGCCCTTGGTCGGTTTGATCCCGACCACATTGTTGAAGGCGGCGGGCACCCGTCCGGACCCGGCGGTATCCGTGCCCAGAGCCACGGCGACCTGGCCGCGGGCGACGGCCACCCCGGAGCCGGAGCTGGAACCGCCGGAAATATGGTCGGCGCTGAAGACCGACCGGGGCGCGCCATAGGGCGAACGGGTGCCGTTCAGGCCGGTGGCGAACTGGTCGAGATTGGTCTTGCCGACGATCAGGGCGCCGGCCGCCCGCAGCCGGGCGACCACGGTCGCATCCGCCGCCGGCCGATAGGAAAATTCCGGACAGGCAGCGGTGGTGGGAAAGCCGGCACAGTCGATATTGTCCTTCACCCCCACGGGCACGCCCCATAGGGGGTAGCGGTCGTCGGGCCCGCCGGGGGGCAGGCCGGCGACCTGGGCCTGCAATTCGGCCGGGCTTGCGACGGCCAGCCAGATCGCCTGGTCGGGGCAGGCGGCGATGCGGGCGAGCACGGCCGCCGCGACCTCGCCGGCGGTGAAGGCGCCGGCCCGGTAGCCCTGGTGCAACGCCTCGATGGTCAGCAGCGCGGGAATGGCGGCCATCATGCCTCCTCGACCAGAAGGACGGTCTGTCCGGCCTGGACCGGGCGCCCCGGCTGGCAGCGCAGGGCCGTCACCCGGCCGCCGACAGGGCTGCGAATTTCCATTTCCATTTTCATCGACTCGACAATCACCACGGGTTGACCGGCCGCGACCAGATCGCCCTCGGCCACCAGCACGCGCCAGACATTGCCGGTGACGATGGCGGCGACAGCGCTGATGCCCGGCATCGGCGCGTCGCCCGCGGCGTCGGCCACCGGACCGCTTTCGGCGACGAAGCTGTCGAGACCGCGGGCTTTCCAGTCGGCCCGCTCGGCCTCGAAGGCGGTCTGCTGGCGGGCCTTGGCGGCGGCGATGCCAGCCCGGTTGTCGGCCAGGAACCGGGCGTGGTCGGCATAGCTGAGGGTGGCTTCCTCGATCCGCAGGGGGTAGCGGCCATGGGGAAAGGCCGCCCGCGCCTCGGCCAGTTCGGCCTCGCTGACGGGGAAGAAGCGGATCTGGTCGAAGAAGCGCAGCAGCCAGGGCCGGGCAAAGGCCGGGGTGACACGCCAGGCATTCCACATCTGCACGGTCCGGCCGAACAGCTGATAGCCGCCCGGCCCCTCCATTCCGTAGATGCACATATAGGCGCCGCCGATGCCGACGGCATTTTCCGGCGTCCAGGTCCGTGCCGGGTTGTATTTGGTGGTGACCAGCCGGTGCCGCGGGTCGAGCGGCGTGGCCACCGGCGCCCCCAGATAGACATCGCCCAGGCCATAGACCAGGTAGGCGGCATTGAAGACGATGTCGCGGACCTCGCCCTCGGAGTCCAGGCCGTTGATCCGCCGGATGAACTCGATATTGGACGGGCACCAGGGCGCGTCGGGGCGGACCAGGTCCTGATATTTGCCCATGGCAAGGCGCACGGCCGGGTCGTCCCAGGACAATGGCAGATGGACGATGCGGCTCGGTACCGTCACCGCCTCGGCCACCGGCAACCCGGCCTCGATCGCGCGCAGCACGGCGAGCAGCCGGGCGGTGGGCAGGGCCCGGCTGTCATAGTGGATCTGGAGCGAACGGATTCCCGGGGTCAGGTCGATGATGGCGGCGAGCTTCAGGGCCTGCAGCGCCTCCATCAGCAGGTGGACGCGCAGGCGCAGGGCAAGATCGAGCACCATCGGGCCATACTCGACCAGCAGATCGTCGTCGCCGGCCCGCCGATAAAGGACCTGCACCGGGCCGTCATCGCTCCGCCCCAGAACCGGCGAACCGGCCTGGTCGGCCCGCGTGATGAGCTGGGGTGCCGCGACGCCATGGGGGACGAAACGCACCCGGTCGCCCGGCTTCAACTGGCCGAGCTTCCATTGCTCGTCCCGGGCGACCACGGCCGGGCAGACAAAGCCGCCGAGGCTCGGCCCGTCGGGCCCCAGGATGATCGGCATGTCGCCGGTGAAGTCGATTGCCCCGACCGCATAGGCATTGTCGTGGATATTGGAGGGATGCAGGCCGGCCTCGCCGCCGTCGCGCCGCGCCCAGCGGGGTTGCGGCCCGATCAGCCGGACACCCGTGCGGGCACTGTTGTAGTGCACCTCGTAGGGGGCGGAAAACAGCGTGACGATGTCGTCATCGGTGAAGAAGTCTGGCGCCCCGTGGGGGCCGGCCAGGACCCCGAGCGTCCAGTCATGGCCCAGGACCGGCGCCGCATCCGGCGGCGCCACCGGCCCGGTCGGCGTGGCCCCGGCAAGATGGAGGGTGTCACCGGCCTTGAGCGCGCCGATGCCGTGGCCGCCGAACCGGCCCAGGGTGAAACAGGCCCGCGAGCCCAGATAGAGCGGGCCGTCGAAGCCGCCCCCCACGGCAACATAGGTTCGCTG
This sequence comes from Alphaproteobacteria bacterium, assembly GCA_021774355.1. GTDB lineage: Bacteria > Pseudomonadota > Alphaproteobacteria > Zavarziniales > Zavarziniaceae > JAJFJE01. The sequence continues at coordinate 10,734 of JAJFJE010000146.1, read as the reverse complement.
GCCCGGACCGCTGACGGCGCCCAGGGCCAGTACCTGGCCGGCCGCCACGGCCACGGCCTGGTCATGGGCAATGGGCCGGCCGTCCAGGCTGGCCGGCATCACCGCCCCGGTCAGCGCCACGGTGGCCGCGACGTTGAACCGCAAGGCCGGGCCGCCGAGGGTGCATTCGAGGCCGGCAGCCCCCGGGGCATTGCCGACAAGGGCATTGGCGCGGCGGAACGAGCGGTCATCGAACGGCCCCGAGGGCGGCACCCCGATCGCCCACAGGCCGGTCCGGCCGGGCCAGTCCTGCAGTGTCGTCTGGGCCCCGGGACTGAGGACCTCGACGGTGTCGGGCGCCCAGTCGAAGCACCCCAGCAAGGCGGTCGACACCCGCCCGGTGCGGAATGCCGGACTGTCGACCACCGCCCGGAGATAACGAAGATTGCTCTCGACGCCCCATAGGGCGGTGGCGCCAAGGGCTGCGGTCATGGCGTCGATGGCGGCGCCGCGGCTGGCACCGGTGACGATCAGCTTGGCCAGCATGGGATCGTAGAAGCCGGTGACCTCGGTCCCGGTCTCGACCCAGGTCTCGACCCGCGCGCCTTGGGGAAAGCGAACCTCGGTCAAGAGGCCGGTCGAGGGGCGAAAATCGGCCCCCGGATTTTCCGCATACAGGCGGACCTCGATGGCGGCGCCTCGCGGCACCAGGCTGTCCTGCGGCGGCAGGACCAGCTCGCCGGCGGCCTGGGCGATCATCCACTCCACCAGATCGACACCGAACACCGCTTCGGTCACCGGATGCTCGACCTGGAGGCGGGTATTGACCTCGAGAAAGGAAAAGTCCTCGCGGGCCACGTCGTAGATGAATTCGACGGTTCCCGCCGAGCCATAGCCGACCGACCGGCCGAGCCCGATCGCCGCCTCGGCAAGGGCGGCGCGGATGGCCGGGGACAGGCCGGGCGCCGGAGTCTCCTCGACCACCTTCTGGTGCCGTCGCTGCAGCGAACAGTCGCGTTCGCCCAAGGCAACGACAGTGCCCTTGCCGTCGCCGAAGATCTGCACTTCGACGTGGCGGGCCTCGGCGACATAGCGCTCGAGATAGACCCGGGCGTCGCCGAAGCTCGATGTCGCCATGCGCTGGACCGCGGCGAAGCGCGCCGCCAGTTCGGCCGGGTCGTGGCATAGCTGCATGCCGATGCCGCCGCCGCCCGCGGTGCTTTTCAGCATCACCGGGTAGCCGAGCGCCTCGGCCGCCGTGAGCGCCTGGGCCACGTCGGACAACAGGGGGCTGCCGGGCAGCAGCGGCACGCCGGCAGCCTGGGCAAGCTCCCGCGCCGTGTGCTTCAGGCCGAAGGCCCGCAGATGCTCTGGCCGGGGGCCGATAAAGGCAATGCCTTCGGCCGCCAGGGCCTCGGCGAAAGCGGCATTCTCCGACAGGAATCCATAGCCCGGATGGACCGCCTGGGCGCCCGTCTCCCGGCACGCGGCGATGATCGCCTCGGCCCGGAGATAGCTCTCCTTGGCCGGCGACGGCCCGATCGCCACCGCTTCGTCGGCGTCGAGCACCGGCCGGGTGAAGCGGTCGGCCTCGGCATAGACGGCGACGGTGGCGATGCCCAGGCGGCGGCAGGTGCGGATGACCCGGGCGGCGATTTCGCCCCGGTTGGCAATCAGGATCTTGCCGAACATGGGATCACACCGGGTCCCAGATCAGCACCCGTACCGGGGTGGGATCGAAGGCATTACAGGGATTATTGACCTGGGGACAGTTCGAGATCACGCACAGGATGTCGGTCTCGGCGCGGATATCGACGAAGTCGCCGGGCCGCGAGACACCGTCGACGATCGCCAGCCGGCCATCCGCCTCGACCGGCACGTTCATGAAGAAATTGATGTTGGGCACGATATCGCGCTTGGTCATGCCCCAGCGGCCGACTTCCACCAGGAAGTTCTCGCGGCAGGCGTGCATGTAACGCGTATGGTGGCCAAATCGCATGGTGTTGGCTTCGCACGAGCAGGCGCCCGCCGAGGTGTCGTGTCGGCCGCAGCTGTCGGCCGTCACCGTGGCCAGAACCCGGCCCTCGTTCGAGATCAGACGGGTCCCGGCCGAGACATAGGCGGCGCCCTGTTCGAGGATGGTGTCCTGGGCGCTGTAGCGCTCGCCGAAATCGGCGGCGGCGTAGAACAGGGTATCGACCGCCTGGCAGCCTTCCAGATCGACGATGCGCAAGGTCTGGCCGGCCCTGACCCGGTGGGACCAGGGGCGGTTGGCCGGGATGGTGAAGTCGTAGACCGCGTCGGCCGGGTCGAACAGGGGACTCATGGCGTCACCGTGCCGAACCGGGCGTCGGTATTCTCGAAGCCCCGGCGGGCTTCGGCGGTGGCGCCGCGGCACAGATCCCCGGGTTCGGGCGGCGGCCCGCGATAGGCCACCAGTTCGACCGGCGTCGGGGCATAGACCCGGTCCGGCGCCAGGGGATGGGGGCAGTTGGACAGGGCGACCAGAAGCGGCAACTCGGCGCGCAGTTCGACGAAGTCGCCGGGCACCACCCGGCCGTCCTGCCAGGACAGGCGGCCACCCTCGCCGACCGTCACGGGCGCGAAGAAGGTGACGCAAGGGGGAATGTCGAGCCGGCCCAGGCCATGCTTGCCGGCGGCCAGGCGGAAATTCTCGCGGCTGTTGCGCAAGGCGCCATCGCCGAAATTGCGGACATTGGACTGGGGCGTCGACCCCCCTGCCAGGGCATCGTGGGCGGCACAGCTGTCCTCGACCAGGGAGGCCATGACCCGGCCCATATCCGAGAGCAGCAGCCGGCCCTTCTGCAGGGCGGCGGTCCATTGGACCTTGACCGTGTCGGCCGAATTATAGCGTTCGCTGGGCTCGTCCCGCTGCCAGAGCAGCACCGACACCCCGGGGGTCGCCCCGCTATTGACGATGCGCAGACGGTCGAAGCGGGCGAGCTGCACGGTGGTATACCAGCCGCCCGGCAGGGTCTCGCGCCACAGCACCGGGCCCTCGGCCAGGGGCAGGTCGCGGCGGCTCGGCGCAGGCAGGGGCAACGGTGCCGCGGCCCCTTCGCCGGCCGCCTTGAGGGCAAAATAACGTGCCCGCAGGGCAGCGATACGCCCGGCCTTGTCGGCCGGCAGGGGGTCTGTCGAGATCATGCTCCGGTCCCGTCACCTTGGGTGGCCAGGTCGTCCCGGCCGGGATCAAGGGCAGCGGCCGGGTCGTCCCGGCCTGGTTCAGAGGCGGGCTCTGATAGCATAAGATGGGGGCTCGGTCGACCGGCAAGGCGCCGGGGCCAGACCTCGATATCGCTTTTGATGGTCGCGCCATAGCGGTCGCCATCGACCGGGTCGTCGCGCAGCCGCTCGAAGGCAAGGACCCGGGTGGCCAGGCCGAAGGCTTCGCCCAGATCGTGGGTGACCATCACCACGGTGATTTCGGTCTCGTTCCACAGCCGCCGCATCAAAGCGTGAATATCGCCCTTGATGCCGGGGTCGAGGGCGCCGAAGGGCTCGTCCAGCAGCAGCACCTTGGGGCGCCGGATCAGGGCTTGGGCAAGCGCCAGGCGCTGCTGCATGCCGCCCGACAGTTGTGCCGGGTATTTATCCAGATGCTCGGACAGGCCGACCGCTTCCAGGAAGGCAGCCGCTTCGCCCTTTGCCTGGCGGCGGGCACGGCCGTAGAGGCGGGCGAACATGCCGCCCCGGGCACATTCCAGGGCCAGCAGCACATTGCCCAGCACGGTCAGGTGGGGAAACACGGAATAGCGCTGGAACACCACCCCGCGCTCGGCCGTGGGCTCGCGCGCCAGGGGCACCCCGTCGATCAGGACCTCGCCCCGGCTGGGCAATTCCTCGGACAGCAGCATGCGCAGGAAGGTGGTCTTGCCGCAGCCCGAGGGACCGACCAGGGCGATGAACGAGCGTGGCGCGATCTCGAGATTGATCCGTTCCAGGACCACCCGCTGATCATATTCCTTCCAGACATTGCGCAGCGTGATGGTGCTCAACCGGAAACCCTCGCGGCGGCGAACCACGGAAAGGCCGACCGCTGCAGGCGGACCAGACCGTAATCCATCAGGAAGGCCAGAAGGGTGATCCAGGCGACATAGGGCAGGATCACATCCATGGCCAGATAGCGGCGCACCAGGAAGATCCGGTAGCCGAGCCCGGCCTGGGAGGCGATCGCCTCGGCCGCGATCAGGAACAGCCAGGCGGGGCCAAGCGCGAGGCGCAGGGCATCGATCAGCCGCGGCAGGGTCTGGGGCAGCACCACCCGGGCGACGATGGCCGGGGTCCCCGCCCCCAGCGTCTGGGCCTTGATGATCTGCTGGGGCGGCAACTCGCCCACCCGCAGGGCCAGGTCGCGGATCATGAAGGGCACCACCCCGATCACGATCAGGGTGATTTTCGAGGTCTCGCCCAGACCCAGCATGATGAACAGGATGGGCAATATGGCGAGCGGCGGCACCATCGACACGACCCGGATGAACGCCCCGAGCAGACCGTCCATATAGGGCAGCAGGCCGATGGCAATGCCCAGGGTCAGGGCGAGACCCGTGGCGATGGCCAGCGCCGCGACCAGCCGGGCGAGGCTGGCCAGGGTATCGGTCCACCACAGCACGTCGCCGGTCCGCGGGTCGACCGTGAAGGCCATGTCGACGATCGCCGCGCCGAACGAGCCGAAGCCCGGGAGCAGCTTGTCGGCCGGGTTTTCCATCAGGCGGAGTTCCGAGCCGATGACATAGGCGACGAGCACCAGGGCGAAGGGCAGGCAGGCCAGCAAGGCCCGGCTGCCCCCCTTGGGCCGGCGGTTGATCAGGCGCATCGGCCGCTTCCCGTCCGGCTCAGAGCTTGTCGTCTGCGGCCAGCGCCATATAGGTGTCGGTGAAGCGGAACTTCACGTTGGCGGCATCGCCCAGAACCTTGCCATCGGCCAGCTCGATGCCGATGGCGTCGGCGGATTTGGCGCCGCTGCCGAGCAGGTCATGCTCGAACAGGAAGGTCCGGACCCGCTCCATGGTGGTGGCCGGCTCGTCGCCCCGAACGAAGGCCAGGGCCTCCTGGGCGGTATAGAACATGCGCGTCGCCGCCAACTGGGCCTCATAGCCGGCCAGGTCGGTGCCCGACGCCTTGCCCATGGCAGCACGGGCCGAGGCGCCTTCCGGCGTGTTGGCCGACATGACCCCCATGGTCTCGTACCAGATCCCCGCCAGGGCCTTGGCAAAGGCGGGATTTTCCGCCACCACCGCGGTATTGGCAACGGTCAGGTCCATGATCTCGCCCGGGATCTTCGAGCTGTCGAATACCTTGTGCGCCCCGGGCATTGCCAGGATCTCCGCGACCAGCGGATTCCAGGTCACTACGGCTGTTACGTCCGACGTGTTCCAGGCAGCCACCATGTCGGCGTCGGAGGTCGCCACCACCTGGGCGTCCCGTTCGGTCAGGTCGATGCTCTCCAGCGCCCGGGCGAACAGATAGTGAGAGACCGAGAACTCCACCAGATTGACCTTCTGGCCCTTGAGGTCGGTCAGTTCCGTCTTGTCCTTCAGGATCACCGCGTCATTGCCGTTGGAGAAGTCGCCGACGATTACGGCGGTCGAGTCGACGCCGCCCGCGGCCGGGATCGACAGGGCATCCATGTTGGTGACGGTCACCGCGTCATAGCCGCCGGCGGTATATTGGTTGATCGACTCGACGTAGTCGTTGAACTGCACCACGTCGATCGCGATGCCGTATTTGTCGGCCCACTTCTTGACGATGCCGTGATCGGCCGCCCACCCCCAGGGCATCCAGCCGACATAGATCGACCACGCCAGCTTGAAGCTGGTCCGCGGTTCCGCCGCGGCCGGTCCGGCCATCACGCCGGCCGCCAGAACCACGCCGGCGATCAAGGAAACAATGCGCTTGCCTGCCATATCCAACTCCCCTGGTTGGTTCGATGTTCCAGTCAGGGAATTGGCGAGACTCCAGTGACACCAATTCCTGGCCACCGAGGTCTCCCGGGCTTTTATCCCGCCGTGCACCAGACCTGTATGGGCCTGGCGGCAGCTCTCGGACCAGCACCGTTGCCCCCTCGGGACGCGGTCGGAACCCTAGCTGCCGCACTCTGACCTGCTTCTTCGCAACAAGCGTGCCAGATAACGGCGCCCGGAATTCCGGGACGGATTGTCACCTTGAGCATGACGGATGCCTAATTATTGGCCATTCCGACCCGAAGCGCCCGATCAATACGCCTGATATTTCGGCAAACTTGCTGTTGACAGCTCGTTTTCAGCCCGATGACACCACCACCCTGGGACAAATCATCATTTGAAATTCCTAGCGCTTCGGGCAAATGTGGGGCGCCTATCCCCCAGGTGTTCAGTGGCCAGCCCCGCCCCTCCGTCCTTGCTCGTCCTCCTGGCCCGTCAATCCAAGACAGCCCTGGTCTCGCTTGTCGTCGGCAGCTTCGCGGTCAATCTGCTGACCCTGGTCAGCCCGATCTACATGCTGCAGGTCTATGACCGCGTGCTGCCCAGCCGCAGCATGGCGACCCTGGGCCTGCTGACCGTGATGATGATCGGCCTGTTCATGGTCATGGCCCTGGTCGAGCATGCCCGGGGGCGGATCATGCACCGGCTGGCGCTGCAGGTGTCCATCAGCCTGTCGCGGGATATCTTCGACGCGGTGTTCCGGCGCAACCTGCGGCGCGCCCAGGGCGGCGCCGCGGCGCGCGCCTTTCAGGACGTCGATGCCTTGCGGCAATTCCTGTCGGGCCCCGGGATTCCGGCCTTCGTCGACCTGCCCTGGGCGCCCCTGTTCATTGCCGCGGCCTATCTGATCGCGCCGGCGATCGGCCACATCACCCTGGCCGCCGTGATCGTCCTGCTGCTGGTCACCCTGTGGTCGGAACTGGCGACCAGGCGTGCGGTGGGCGAGGCGACCAACGCCGCCGGTGCCGCCACCAGCTTTGCCGAAGGCGCCTTGCTCAACGCCTCGACCATCGCGGCCCTGGGCATGCTGGACCCGCTGCGGGAGCGCTGGAAGACCTCCGCCGACGCCGCCCTGGCCTTCCAGATGCAGGCCGCCGACCGCTCCATGAGCCTGTCGTCGCTCACCCGCTTCATCCGCATCACGGTGCAGAGCCTGGTGCTGGGGGTCGGCGCCTGGCTCGCCATCGACCAGCAGATCACCCCGGGCGAGATGATTGCCGGCTCGATCATCCTGGGCCGCGGCCTGGCCCCGGTCGAGCATGTGGTCGGCGCCTGGCGCGGCTATCTGGCGGCGCGCAACGCCAGCCGAAGGATCGGCGAATTACTGGGCCATTTCCCGGCCCCGGCCATGCCGGCCGTGGCGCTGCCGCCGCCGGAGGGCAACCTGGCGGTCGAGCGGCTGGTGGCCGGGGCGCCGGACGGAACCGCGACCATCCTCAAGGGCATCTCGCTGCGGGTGCCGGCGGGCCAGACCGTCGCCATCATCGGCCCCAGCGGCGCCGGCAAGTCGACCCTGGCGCGCTGCCTGGTGGGGGCATGGCCGGCGGTTCAGGGCACGGTCCGGCTGGACGGCGCCGCCCTGTCCGAGTGGCCGGCGGATGTGCTCGGCCGCAATTTGGGCTACCTCTCGCAAGAGATCGAATTGTTCGAGGGCACGGTCGCCGAGAATATCGCCCGCTTCGGCGCGCTCGATTCCGAGAAGGTCGTCGCCGCCGCCCAGCTTGCCGGGGTCCACGACCTGGTGCTGCGGTTGCCCGACGGCTATGACACGGCGATCGGTGCCGCGGGACGCATCCTGTCGGGTGGCCAGCGCCAGCGCGTCGCCCTCGCCCGCGCCCTTTATGGCGACCCCCGTCTGGTGGTCCTGGACGAGCCCAACGCCAATCTTGATTCCGATGGCGAGGCCGCCCTGGCGGCTGCCCTGCGGCTGTTGCGCCAACGCGGCACCACGGTCATCGTCATCTCCCATCGGGTCGCTTTGGTCGGCCAGGCGTCGCGGACCCTGGTCATGCGCGAAGGCGCCATCGAACTGGACGGCCCGACCGCCGAAATCGTCGCCAAGCTGCGCAACGACGGCGGCGCCGCAGGCGCAACCCCACGGGTGGCCAGCGGCGCCGCCGGCCCGGCCTGAGAGCTATCATGTCACTGGTTCAGAACCTGACTCGCAGCCGCCCCGGCCAGCGCCGCCCGGGCGACAAGCCGGCGGTGCCGCCGGCGCTCCATACCGCCCTGCGGGGCCCCATCCTGCAGCTTTACGCCGTGGTGCTGTTCGGCTTCGTCGGCTTCCTGGTATGGGCATCCTTCGCCCCCTTGGCCGGCGGCGCCGTGATGTCCGGCCGGCTGGCGGTGGAGGGCAACCGCAAGACCATCCAGCATCTGGAAGGCGGCATCATCGCCGAGATTCGGGTCAAGGAGGGCGCCAAGGTCAGCGCCGGCGAGGTCCTGGTGCAGCTTCACGACGTGGAGGTTCGCAGCCAGCTTCAGGTGCTGCGTGACCGCCGCCTGGCGACCCAGGCCCAGCAATCCCGCCTGGTCGCCGAGCGCGACGGCAACGCCGCCCTGGTCTTCCCCGAAGCGGTACGCGCTGCCGCCGTCGGGGTGAGCGCGATCGCCGAGCAGGTGGCCGCCCAGGAACGCTCCTTTGTCAGCCGGCGGCAGACCCGGGACGGCCAGGTCGCCATCCTGCGCCAAAGGATCGGCCAGTTGGACCGCCAGGGCGAGGGCCTGAGCGCCCAGTTGAACGCCACCGAACAGCAAATCGCCACGGTTCGCCAGGAACTGACCGGGGTACGTGCGCTCTATGCCCAGGGACTGGCCGCCCGGACCCGTCTGCTCGCCCTGGAACGGGAAGCCGCCCAGTTGCAAGGCCAGCGCGGCCAACTGGTCGCCGACGTCGCCAAGGGCGAGGTCGCCAAGGGCGAAGCCGAACTGCAAATCGCCCAGGTTGAAACCAGCTTCCGCAGCGACGTGCTGCAACAACTGGAGCAGGTGGAGCGGGATCTTGCGGAACTGGACGAGCGGATCGCCTCAGCCCAGGACCAGTTGGAGCGATCGACCATCCGGGCGCCTATCGCCGGCCGCGTCACCGGCCTTGCCGTGCACACCATCGGCGGGGTGATCGGGCCGGGCATGCCGATGATGGACATCGTGCCCGAGGGCGAGCCCCTGATCCTGGAAGCCTATGTCTCGCCCCAGGACGTCGACAAGGTCACCGTGGGGGCCGAGGCCGAAGTCCGCTTCCCGACCTTCAGCCATCGGACCACGCCGTCCCTGTTCGGTACCGTCCAGGTCGTTTCCGCTGACGTCCTGACCGACAAGGAAGCCAAGACCAGCTATTACACCGCGCGGATTACGGTACCCCAGAGCGAGATCGACCGGCTGGGCGGATTGCGCCTGCTGCCCGGCATGCCGGCCGAAGTCATCCTGCGCACCACCGAACGCACCGCCCTCGACTATCTGCTGCGGCCGGCGGGCGAGTTGCTGGCCCACGCCTTCAAGGAGGATTGAGGTGCGGGTCGTCTGGGTCGCGACCGCCCTGATCCTCGGCCTGGGTGCCGGCGGTCTGCCGGCCCGGGCCGAGACCCTGGACGAGGCCCTGGCCTCGGCCTACCAGAGCAATCCCCGCATGGCCGCTGCCCGGGCCAGCCTGCGGGTCAGCGGCGAGGTCCTGAGCGAGGCAACCACGGCGTTTCGCCCCGACGTCAACCTGTCGCTGTCGGCCGGGCGCGCCGAAATCGATTTGCAGGGCCGTTCCCCGGACTATGTCAACACCACCTCCGGCCAGGTCCAGGTGAGCCAGCCGATCCTGCCCCTGGCGGGCTTTGCCGGGGTCAATTCCGCGGAGGCCCGGGTCGAGGAGCAGCGCGCCCGCCTGAACGCCATCGAGCAGCAACTGTTCCTGCAGGTGGTCGGCGCCTACCTCGATGTCCTGCGCGACACGGCGCTGGTCGGCATCACCGGCGATATCGCGCGCAACCTGACCCAGGAGGTCAGCGACAACCGCAAACGTTTCGAACAGGGCGATGTCACCCGGACCGATATCGATCAGGTCCAGGCCCGACTGTCCCAGGTCCAGGCCGACCTCGCCAGCGCCGGCCTGAACCTCAAGCGGAGCCGCGCGGCCTATGAGGAACTGGTCGGCCATCCGCCCGAGAACCTGACCCCCCCGGGGACACCGGCGGCCCTTCCCGCCAACCGTGACGAGGCCGTCGACCAGGCGCTTGCCAACAACGCCCTGCTGGCCTTTGCCCGCCAAAGCGAGGCGGTGGCGCAGCGCGACATTGCCCGGGCCGAGGCGGAATTCTTCCCGACCCTCAATGCGGTGGGCTCGGCCAACAGCCTGAAGAACGAGTCGTTCGGCGGCAGCCGCGAAGATACCGCCCGAATCGAACTGCGCCTGAACGTCCCGCTCTACCAGGGCGGGGCGACCCAGTCGCGCATCCGCCGGGCCAAGGAATTGCTGCGCCAGCGCCAGGCCGAGACGCTCCAGAACGAGCGGGAAATCGTCCACACCACCGCCGCGGCCTGGGATGCCCTGGTTTCGACCCGGCAGGTCATCGACTATGCCCGGGGCAGTGTGGCGGCCGCGGATTCGGCCCTGTCGGGCACCCGGGAAGAAGCCAAGCTGGGCTATCGCACGACCATCGACGTGTTGATCGCCGAACAGGATCTGTTGCAGGCGCGGCGTTCGGTGGTCACCGCCGAGCGGGAGCAGGCCTTCGCCGGCTGGCAATTGCTTGGCGCGATCGGTCGCCTTGACGCCCGCCAGCAG
>JAJFJE010000145.1 GCA_021774355.1 Alphaproteobacteria bacterium | reverse complement strand
CCGGGTCCAGCGCGATCTGGCCGATATCGCGGAGGCCCGCGAGCGGGCCGGCGCCCAGTTGGGCGCCTTGCCCGTCCGCGGCCAGCTCGACGAGGCCCGCCACCACCTGGCCCGCGAGGTCGAGACCTTGCGCGCCGCGCTGGCCCAGGCCCGCGCGGCGCGGGACGGCCTGCGCCGCGAGAGCGAAGCGCGCCGCCGCCGCCTGGGCGACGTCGCCAATGACTTGGCGGCCTGGCGCCGCCGGGCCGAGTCGGCAGAGCGCCAGATCGGGCAATTGGCCGAGCGGCTACAGGGCGCCACAGAGGAACAGGCCGAATTGGCCGACCGGCCGGCCCAGCTGCGGACCGCCCGGGACGCTCTTGCCGACACCATCGCCGCGGCCGAACAAGCCCGCCGCGCCGCTGCCGACACCCTGGCCGGGGCGGAACAGACGCTGGTGCTGGCCCACCGCCAGGCCCGGGCGGCGGAGGGCGAGGCCGGCAGCCGGCGCGAAACCCGAGTGCGCTGCGAGGCCGCCGTGGAACAGGCGCAAGAGCGCCGCAGCGAACTCGCGGCACGCATCGCGGACGAACTCGACTGCACCCCCGCGGCCATTCTCGGGCAGGCTGAACTGGCCCCCGGCGAAGCCCTGCCCAGCCTGGCCGAGCTGGAGCCCCGGCTGGAGCGCCTGCGCCGGGAGCGGGACCAGATCGGGCCGGTCAATCTGCGCGCCGACCAGGAGGCGGAGGCGATCGAAAGCCAGCTCGGCACCATGAACGCCGAGCGCGAGGACCTGGTTGCCGCCATCGGCAAGCTGCGCGCCTCGATCGGGGCGCTGAACCGGGAAGGCCGGGTCCGCCTGACCACCGCCTTCGACCAGGTCAACCAGCACTTCATTGCGCTGTTCGCCCGCCTGTTCGGCGGCGGCCGCGCCTATCTCGCCCTGACCGAATCGGACGACCCGCTCGACGCCGGGCTGGAAATCTATGCCTCGCCGCCGGGCAAGAAGCTGCAGATGCTGTCCCTGCTGTCGGGCGGCGAGCAGGCCCTGACCGCCCTGGCCCTGATCTTCGCGGTGTTCCTGGTCAACCCCTCGCCGATCTGCGTGCTCGACGAGGTCGACGCCCCGCTCGATGATTCGAACGTGCTTCGCTTCTGCGATCTGCTCCATGACGTCGCCGGCGAGACCGGCACCCGCTTCCTGGTGGTCACGCACCATGCCGTCACCATGCAGCACATGGACCGGCTGTTCGGCGTGACCATGGGCGAAGCCGGGGTCAGCCAGCTGGTCTCGGTCGACCTGGGGCGGGCCCCGGAATTACTGGCGGCCGAGTGACCGCCATAATGCGTTGCAGCACGCGCTTGCGACAAAGTGCCTCTTAAGCCCGTCAAGACCGCCGAAAACGCCATATCTTTCAACAACTTAACATGTGTTTTTTGGGCCTTGACGAGGCGCCGCGCCGGCTCTACCTTGCGCCCGCCTTGGCTGGGGGTCGGGGTGCCGCGTTGATTGGCTTGCGGGCTCGAGACTCGAACGGAGATACTCGACCCATGGCCGACGACCCGCTGCCCTCCCTGACCGATCTCGACCGTCGCTTGAAAGCGGCGCGTATGGCTGCCACCGGATCGCCTGACGGCATTCCTCCGGAGGTGCCGCCCGCGCCCTCGAGTGAGAATTGGGGATCTGCCATGCGCCTCGGCGTCGAACTGGCTTCCGGGCTGGTCGTCGGCGGGCTGATGGGCTGGGGGCTCGACCGCTGGTTGGGCACCAAGCCCTGGTTGATGATTGTGTTCTTCCTGTTGGGTGCCGCCGCCGGGATGATAAATGTGCTTCGTGCGACCCGGGTACAGGGCGGAGAACCGCCTGGGGGCGCGCCGAAGAACGGTGGCTAGGATATGTCGCGCAGCGACAGTTTGATCTGACGAGGACGGAAATGGCCGCTGGCGCCGAGGGTCACAGCCCGCTCCACCAGTTCGAGATTACCCGGCTGGTCCCGATGGATATCGCCGGGGTCGACGTCTCGTTCACCAATGCCGCGCTGTGGATGGTCATTTCGGTGGTCGCGGTCAGCGCCCTGATGATGATTGCGACCGCGCGGGGCGCGCTGGTCCCCGGCCGCGTCCAGTCCGTCGCCGAACTGGCCTATGAATTCGTTACCGGCATGCTGCGGGACATTTGCGGCACCCAGGGGCTGAAATATTTCCCCTTCGTGTTCACCATCTTCCTCTTCGTGCTGACGGCCAATTTGCTGGGCCTGCTGCCCTATTCCTTCACCGTGACGAGCCATCTGGCGGTCACCGCGACCATGGCCCTGGTGATCATCGTGGCGGTCACCCTGCTCGGCCTGGCCAAGAACGGCTTCGGCTTCTTCCACCTGTTCCTGCCTTCGGGCGTGCCCTTGTGGCTGGCGCCGCTGCTGATCGTGATCGAGGTGATCTCCTACCTCACCCGCCCGGTCAGCCTCTCGGTTCGTCTGTTCGCCAACATGATGGCCGGCCACACCACGCTCAAAGTGTTCGGCGGCTTTGTCGTCGCCCTGGGCTTCCTCGGCATCGCCCCCCTGGTGTTCGTGGTGGCGCTGACCGGCCTGGAGTTCCTGGTCGCCTTCCTGCAGGCCTATATCTTTACCATCCTGACCTGCATCTACCTCAACGACGCTCTTCACCCCCACCATTGAGCCACCTCCGGCTCGCACACTCGTATTGAAAGGATTGGTTCCATGGAACTCGAAGCAGCCAAGATGATCGGCGCCGGTCTTGCCACTGTCGGTCTGGGCGGCGTGGGTGTCGGCCTCGGCAACCTGTTTGCCGGCTTCGTCTCGGGCGCCCTGCGCAACCCCGCGGCGGTGCCCAAGGTGTTCCCGAACCTGCTGCTGGGCGTTGCCCTGACCGAAGCGCTGGGCATCTTCTCGCTGCTGATCGGCCTGCTGGTCCTGTTCGGTTGAGCCGGACGGGTCCGGAATTCGCGATGCGCAAGCTCGTCCCCGGCCTGCCCCCTGTGGGCAGCATCCTGGCGCTGACCGGTCCGATGGTCCTGGTCGGCCTGCCGGCCTTTGCCGCCGAGGGCGGCCTGCCGCAGCTGCGCTTCGCGGACTATCCGGCCCAGATCGTCTGGCTGGTCATCAGCTTCGTCATTCTTTACGCGTTGCTGAAGCTTGCGGTCCTGCCGCGCCTGACCGGGACCATCGAGTCGCGGGCGGCGCGGATCGCCGGCGACCTCGAAGCCGCGACCCAGGCCAAGGCCCAGGCCCAGGCTGCCGTTGCCGGCTATGAAAAGGCCCTGGCCGAGGCGCGCGACAAGGCCAACACCCTGGCCGCCCAGCAGCGGGCGGCGGTGCAGGCCGAGATCGATAGCCGCAAGGCCGAGATCGAGGCCAGGATCGCAGCCGAGACCAAGGCCGCGGAAGCGCGCATCAATGCCACCAAGGACGCGGCCATGGCCGAGGTCCGCGGTATTGCCGCTGCCGCAGCCCGAGACATCGCCGCCAAGGTCGCCGATCTCGAGATCGGCGCAGCGGCAGCGGACCAGGCGGTCGAGCATCTGCTCGGCCAGGCTTCCTGAGGGCAGCATGGACCATTTCCTGTCAGATCCCGCCTTCTGGGTCGCCGTCTCGTTCTTCGCCTTCTTGGGCCTGCTGGCCTATCTGAAGGTTCCGGGGCTGGTCGCCGGCATCCTCGACCAGCGGGCGGCGCGCATCAAGATCGAGCTGGACAATGCCGCGGAGCTGCGGGCCGAGGCGGAAGCCGTGCTCGCCCGCTACCGCGACCTGACCCGCAATGCGGACCAGGAGGCCCAGCAGATCCTCGATGATTCCGCCAAGGCTTCGGTCGCCCTGGCCGCCAAGACCAAGGCCGATCTCGACGCGGCATTGGAGCGGCGGATGGATCTGGCCAAGGCCAAGATCGCTTTGGCCGAGACCCAGGCCATGGCCGAAGTGCGCCGGGTGGCCGCCGAGACGGCGATCAGCGCCGCCCGCATCCTGATCGCCCAGCAGCTTGGCCCCCAGGGCCAGGATCGATTGGTCGCCGCGACCATTGCCGGCCTGGAACAGCGCCTGAACTGACCGCCCCACGCGGTCCGACCGCACAACACCCAAACCCCGGCTCCGGCCGGGGTTTCGTTATGGCGCCGCCGGCCGCAGCCCGGGCGCCGGGGCGGTCAGGATGGTCACCCCCGCCTTGCCATAGCGGCGCCGGTCCGCGACCGCGAAGCCGGGTGGCCAGGCCGGGCTCTCCTTCGCCTCGTGCTCGACCAGGACCAGCGCCTCGGGCGCCAGCCAGCCGGCCCGGTCCAAGACGGCGAGCGCCGCCTCGTTCAGCCCCCGGCCGTAGGGCGCATCGAGAAAGACCAGGGTGGCCGGCACGCCGCATGGCGCCCCCGGCGTCGTCGCATCGCGGCCCAGCACCGTCGCGCTCGCCTGGCGCTTCACGGCCGCCAGGTTGCTTTCGATCAGGCGGCGGGCCGCGCGGTCGACCTCGATGAAGGTGACCTGGGCGGCGCCCCGGGACAGGGCCTCCAGCCCCAAGGCTCCGGTTCCGGCAAAGACATCGAGCACCACGGCCCCGTCCGGCAGGCCGCGGCTGGCGAGGATGTTGAACAGCGCCTCGCGCAGCCGGTCCGAGGACGGCCTGATCGCCAGGTCGGCGGGACCGGCCAGGAGCCGGCCACGGTCAGCGCCGCCGACGATCCGCAACCGGCTTTCCCCCACGCGGCGCGGGCGCTGCCGCCGGGCGCCGGCCGGGCGTCGGGCGCTTGGCCCCCGCCTTGGCTGCCGCCGGCTCGCGCTTGGCCGGCGCTTTGGCCCGGGCCTCGGCTGGCGGCGCGGTGGCGACGTCCACCGGGGCGGCCTTGCGCGGGGCCGGTGGCGCGGCCGTGGTCGGCGTTATCGGCTTGCCGGCCAGTAACAGGTCGACGGTCAGCTTGGCCACCGGCATGATCTCGCCCGGGGTCAGCCGGCCCATGTCGAAGGGGCCGTAGGATACCCGGATCAGGCGGTTCACGCTCAGCCCCAGATGCTCCATCACCTTGCGGATCTCCCGGTTCTTGCCCTCGGTCAGGGCGACGTAGAGCCAGGAATTGATTCCGCCGGTGCGGTCCAATTCGGCGTCGATCCGGCCATAGCGCTGGCCGTCGATGGTGACCCCCTTGGCCAGCGCGGTCAGCCGCGCCGGGTCGATCCGACCGGCCACCCGCACCTTGTAGCGGCGCAGCCAGCCATTGGCCGGCAATTCCAGCTGGCGGGCCAGGGCGCCGTCATTGGTCAGCAGCAACAGGCCTTCCGAATTGAGGTCGAGCCGGCCGACCGACACCACCCGCGGCAGGCCGGCCTGGCGCAGAAAGTCGAACACCGTCGGCCGCCCCTGCTCGTCCTTATGGCTGACCACCAGTCCGGTCGGCTTGTAGAAGCGCCACATCTTGGCCCGCTCCGGGCTGGCCACCAGCTTGCCGTCGACGACGATCCGCTCCTGTCCGGTGACCTTGACCGCCGGACTGTCCAGCCGGGTGCCGTCGACCGAGACTTTGCCTTCGGCAATCAGCCGTTCGGCGTCGCGGCGCGAGCACAGCCCGGCGCGGGCGAGATATTTGGCGATGCGTTCGGCATCCGGCGGGACAGGGGGCGTTGACATGGCCGGATCATAGCCAGAGCCGGGCGCTTCCGCTGCAACGGAATTGGCGGCCTTGCACGGAATCGGTCGGCATCACACCATCACCGATACAACTGGGGGGGAATGGTGACGGCAAGATCACCGGGCCGAAAACCACTGGCCGCCGCAATATTGACGGTTCTGTTTACGCCGATTGTCGGCATGCTCTATCTCCATGGGCCAGCAGATTGAAACGATGCTCAAGACACCGATGGAACAGGCCCTGGACGAGGCCCGCGCCGCCGCCGCACGCGGCGAGGTCCCGGTGGGCGCGGTCATCGTCGAGAACGGCGCCATCATCGCCCGCGCCGGCAACGAGACCCGCGGCCGCAACGATCCCACCGCCCATGCCGAGATGGTGGCGATCCGCGCCGCCGCCGCCCGTCTGGGGGCCGAGCGGCTGGCCGGCTGTGATCTCTATGTCACGCTCGAGCCCTGCGCCATGTGCGCCGGGGCGATCGCCCATGCCCGGCTGCGCCGGCTCTATTACGGCGCCGAGGACCCCAAGGGCGGCGCGGTCGCCCATGGCCCGCGCTTCTTCGCCCAGCCGACCTGCCACCACCGGCCGGAAATCTATGACGGCCTGGCGGCCCGCGATGCCGCCGCCCTGCTGACCGGCTTCTTCCGCGAAAGGCGCTGACCGGGGCCGCCCGCTCCGCTAGGCTCGGACCCAAAATCCGCCCCAGGGGAGTAACCGCCATGGATTTCGCCTATTCGCAACGGACCCAGGCCCTGATTGCCCGCCTGAGCACCTTCATGGCGACCCATGTCACACCCAATGAAGCGACCTACGAAGCCGAGATGGCGGGCTTCGGCAGCGACCGGGCGCGCGTTCCGCCGATCGTCGAGACCCTGAAGGCCAAGGCCCGGGCGGCCGGGTTGTGGAACCTGTTCCTGCCCGACAGCACGGCGGGCGCCGGCCTGAGCAATGCCGAATATGCCCCGCTATGCGAGATCATGGGGCGGGTGCTGTGGGCGGCCGAGCTGTTCAACTGTTCCGCCCCGGATACCGGCAACATGGAGGTCCTGGTGCGTTACGGCACGGCCGAGCAGAAGCGCCGCTGGCTTGCCCCCCTGCTGGCCGGCGAAATCCGCTCGGCCTTCCTGATGACCGAGCCCGAGGTCGCGTCGTCCGATGCGACCAATATCGCATGCGCCATTCGCCGGGATGGCGATGATTACGTGATCGACGGGCGCAAATGGTGGTCGTCTGGGGCGATGGATCCGCGCTGTGCCGTCTATATCGTCATGGGCAAGACCGATCCCGGGGCCGAGCGCCACCGGCAGCAGTCGATGATCCTGGTCCCGGCCGACACGCCGGGGATTACCATCGAGCGCTTCCTGCCGGTGTTCGGCTTCGACGACGCCCCCCATGGCCATGCCCAGATCCGCCTCGACAAGGTCCGGGTGCCGGCGGAAAACATGCTGCTGGGCGAAGGCCGCGGCTTCGAGATTGCCCAGGGCCGCCTGGGTCCGGGCCGCATCCATCACTGCATGCGCACCATCGGCGCGGCCGAGCGGGCGCTCGAAGCGATGTGCCGGCGGCTGGCCGCCCGGGTCGCCTTCGGGCAGCCGATCGCCGCGCAATCGATCTGGGCCGAACGCATCGCGGACGCACGCATCGAGATCGAGAAGACCCGCCTGCTGACCCTCAAGGCCGCCTGGATGATGGACACGGTGGGCAACAAGGCGGCCCGCGCCGAGATCGCCATGATCAAGGTGGCGGCGCCGATCATGGCCCTGAAGATCATCGACGACGCCATCCAGGCCTTTGGCGGGGCCGGCGTGACCGACGATCCGGGCCTTGCCCGGATGTATGCCCATATCCGGACCTTGCGCATCGCCGACGGCCCGGACGAAGTTCACCGCAACCAGATCGCCCGCATCGAACTGGGCAAGCAACTGGAGCAGCCGGCCGCCCCGGCGGTCAGATCCTGATCCCGGCCGCGGCCAGGCGGTCGCAGGCGAGCGTGCCGAGAATCTTGACCCCGGCGCCGAACATCAGGGCCCGTTCCGACGCCGCATTGCCGTCCAGGCCGCGCTTGTAGACACCCTGCATGATCGCCGCCAGGCGGAACATGGAAAAGGCCAGGTAGAAGGCCCAGTCGGGCAGGCCGTCGCGGCCGGTCAGGCGGCAATATTCGGCGACATATTCAGCCTCGCCGGGGATGCCGGCAGCCGCCAGGTCGAGCCCGACCAGGGTGCCCATCTGGGCGTCCGCCAGATGATAGGGCAGGCAATTATAGGCGAGATCCGACAGCGGATGGCCCAGGGTTCCCAATTCCCAGTCGAGCACCGCGACCATGTCCGGGGCGACCGGATCGAAGATGGCATTCTCCATCCGGTAGTCGCCATGGACGATGGTGGTCTCGTCGGCCGCCGGCACATGGCCCGGCAACCAGGCGATCAGGCGGTCGAGATCGGCCACCGTCTCGGTCTCGGAAGCCCGGTACTGCCGGGTCCAGCGATCGATCTGGCGCCCCACATAGCCGCCGGCCCGGCCGAAATCGCCCAGGCCGACCGCCTGATAGTCGACCATGTGCAGGCCGGCCAG
>JAJFJE010000144.1 GCA_021774355.1 Alphaproteobacteria bacterium | reverse complement strand
TGGGCGGCCTGCTGGCCCAGATGCTGGCGGCGCGCGGGCTGGCCCGGGCGCTGGTCCTGCTGGCCCCCAGCCCACCTTGGGGACTGACCCCGACCACCGCCTTCGAACTGATGTCGGGCTGGAGCCTGATGGCCGCCCTCGGCCCGTTCTGGGGCGACCCGGTGCCGCCCTCCTATACCATCGCGGCGGAACATACCCTGGACCGCTTGCCCTTCGACGAGCGCCAGCGCCTGTTCGACCGGTTCGGGCCGGAATCGGGGCGGGCCATTTTCGAGACGGTGTTCCCCCTGCTCGACGCCCGCCAGGCCTCGCGGGTCGACCCGTTGCGGGTGCCGTGCCCGGTGCTGGCGGTGGCCGGCGGCCAGGACCAGGTCAACCCGCCGGCCACGGTCAAGCGCATTGCCGCGCGCTACGACGGCGCCTATCTGTGCCGCCCCGCCTGCAGTCACTGGATGCTCAGCGAGCCCGGCTGGCCGGACCTGGTGGCCGAGGCCGACGCCTGGCTTGCAGCCCGGTTACCGCCCTACCGGGCGGGCGGATAAGGGCTCCAGCCGGCGCGGCTGCGCCACAGGGCGGCAAAAAAAGGCCCGATCATCGCCAGCATCAGGCCGGCCCAGACCAGGGCCTCGCGGTTCTGGCCACCCTCGGAAATCAGCAAGGTCGGAATGCCGCCCAGCAGGGCGAGGGCCAGCAGCAGGCACAACAGGCGCAGCACCGGCGTTTCCGGCGGGCCGCTGCCGAAGACCTGGCCGAGGGCGAGCCGATCGACGAAGCGGCCGCGCCCGGCAAGCACGGCGAGGCTGGCGAGCAGCCATGGCGTGACCGCCGCCAGGCCGTAATAGACCGTGGGAAAATCGCGGTAGCGGCCATCCAGGATCACCAGCCAGGACGCGGTCAGGGCGGCGACCAGTGACAGGGCGAGCAGGCCTTCGCCGCGCCCTCTCCGTGCCGGGCCGGGCGGTTCGGGGCGGGCCCCCAGCAGGCGGGCCGCGCCGGTCATGACCGCAAGGCCCAAGGCGCCGCACAGCAGGACCTGGGACCAGGCGAACAGGCGCGGCCAGATCATTTTGGCGAACAGGGCGGCTTCGACCACGGCATGGCTGACCGCGATGCCGACCAGGGCCAGGGCCAGGGCGGCCAGGACGACCCGGGCCGGCGACAGCACCGCCAGGTCGCGGCGCCCCAGGAGGAGCCCGGCGAGGATCACGGCGGCCGCGACCAGGGCGCCCCAGGGCCACCAGGGGGCCGGCGAAACCGCCCCGGCCAGGTCGTATTTGGGTCGCCACTGGCTGTCGAACAGGCCCCAGGTGCCGCCGACCGTGCCTTCCAGCCGGGTCTTCCAGGGCTGGTCGAAGGCCTCGATGAGATTGTAGTCGAGTTGGTCCACGGCGGCCTTGTTCAGGAAATTGGCCAGGAAGGTCGCGGCCTCGCGCCGGCCGGCGACGGCACCTTCGCGGTCCCGGCCGTGGCTCGGCCAGCCCAGTTCGCCGATCAGGACGGGCTTGCCCGGAAAGGCCGCCCGGATCTGCGCCAGGATATCGTCGACATGGGCATTGCCCAGGGGCACCGCCAGGGGCTCGTCCTCCCAATAGGGCAGGATGTGGATGGTGATGAAATCGACCTCGCGGGCGACTTCAGGATGCTTCAGCCAGAATTCCCAGACATCGGCATAGGAGACCGGCTGGCGGATCGCGGCGCGCACCTGGCGGATCGCGGCGATCAGCTGGTCCGGGGTCAGGTCCTGGCGCAGCAGCACCTCGTTGCCGACCAGCACCCGCTCGATGGTGTCGGGATAGGCGTTGGCCAGGCCGATCACACTGTCCAGCTCCAGCCGGTTGGTCGCGGCCAGGCGCCCGAGCCAGGCCGCGGCAATGACCTTGAGGCCCAGGCTGCGGGCCAAAGGCGGCACCGTCTCCATGCCCTCCTGCGCGGTATAGAGCCGTATCGACTGAACCTTCCCCGCCAGCCTGGTCAATGCCTCGGCAATGTCCGCGGCGCTGGGAAAGTGCGCGGTCAGGGGGCTCTGCAGGCCGCGATACGGTGCGAAGGAGACGCTCGCGATCGAGCCGCCATAGGGGTTCGGCAGGGCCGCCGGCCGATTCGGCAACCACCAGGCGAGGAGCGCAAGACCCAGGGCAAGGAGCGCCACGGCAGGCTGTGCTGGACGAATCATAGAGGTACTCGCGAGGGACCGGTCGAAGGGGTCGCAACAGTGCGATCAAACCCGCGGCCCTGACAACAACCCTGCATTGGCGACCGCCTGCCTATCGAACGGTCAATCCTGACTCCAGCCTGAATTGCCGCGGCCCCGGGGGCAATATCCGCGCCCCGGGGGCCTCGCGGCGATTGACAGCGTGTCGCGCTGTGCCCTAATCGGACCCATGGTCACAGCATATGACGATCAAACGGGCAATGGTCGGGGGACGCGGCGACGTCAGGAAAGCCGGCGCCGCCTGCTGGCCGCGGCGCGTCGCCTGTTCGTCGAGCGGGGCTATCACGCCACCCGCCCGCAGGACATTGCGCGCGAAGCGGAAGTCGGAAACGGCACCTTCTACCTGCATTTTTCCGACAAGCGGGAAATCTTCCTGGCCTTCGCCGACGATGCCTGCGCCGAACTGGAGCAGGCCCTGGTCGGGCCCCTGAGCGGCGGCGCGCCCCTGCCCCAGCGGGTGCTCGAGGCGTTGCGCGCGGCGCTGCGGTTCGAGCAGAGCGAACGCAAGGTGATTGCGGCCGCGCTGATGGATCTGTCGATCATCGATCCCGGATCGGGCGTGCCGACGGTCCGCCCCCGGGACCGACTGGCGCGGACCATTGCCGGCTCTCTCGAGGCCAGCATGGTGGCCGGCGAGATCCGCCTGGACATGCCCGCCGACCTGCTGGCCCATGCCCTGGTCGGCATGGTCGAACAGGCCGCCTATCATGCCGATCGGAGCGGTCTCGACCCGGAAGCCCTGGCCGAGATGCTGACCAACTTCCTGGTCGCGGGATTGACCAACCCCGCCGCCTGACCTGCTCCGATCAGCGTTCATCATGTCGGTCCGCCACGCGGGTACCACGGAACGGCCGGCGGCCCAGACGCGCGAGCGCCGGGTCATCTGGGTCGTTGCCGCCGTCCAATTTATCAATATCGTCGATTTCATGATGGTCATGCCGCTGGGCGGCGACCTGGTCGGCGGCCTGGGCATCGCCAGCGCCCAGATGGGTCTGGTGGCCGGCGCCTATAGCGTCTCCGCCTGTGTGGCTGGCCTGCTCGGCGCGCTGCTGCTCGACCGCCTGGCGCGGCGCCGGGCCCTGGCCCTGGCGATCGGCGGCCTGGCCATCGGCACCATGCTGGGCGCCGCGGCGTTCGACCTGACCAGCCTGGTCGGTGCCCGGCTGGCGGCCGGGTTCTTCGGCGGCCCGGCGACCGCCCTCGCGCTTGCCACGGTGGCCGACCAGATCCCGGACATCCGGCGCGGCCGGGCCATGGGCCAGGTGGCCGGCGCCTTCGCCGCCGCCTCCGTGATCGGCGTGCCGGTCGGCCTGGAACTGGCCAAGCTGGGCGGCTTCCGGGTGCCGTTCCTGGTCGTTGGCGGTATCGCCGCGGTAATTGCCGTCCTGGCCGGCCGGCTGCTGCCGGACGACCTGCCGCAGCCGCGCCATGGCCGCCGCCGCCTGCCCCGCCTCCGCCCGGAGATGGCGCTCGCCTTCGCTGCGGTCGCCTGCGCCCTGATCCAGGGCTATGCGATCATGCCGATCTTCGCCGTCTACCTGCAGTTCAACCTGGGCTTTCCCCGCGATCAGCTGGGGCTGCTCTACCTCATTGGGGGCAGTTGTAGCTTCGTCTTCATGCGTTTGACCGGCCGCCTGGTCGACCGCTTCGGGACGGCCCCCGTGTCGGGCATGGTGACCGCCGGCATTATCGGCACCCTGCTGCTGGCCTTCGGCGTGCAGCCCGTGCCGATTCCGGTCCTGCTGCTGTTCCCGCTGATGATGGTGGTCATGACCGCGCGCAATGTCGCCAGCCAGGCCCTGATGAGCAAGGTACCCGGGCCGGACGAACGGGGCGGCTTCATGTCGCTGGCCTCGGCCGTCCAGCACATGGCCGGGTTCGTCGGCGCCAGCCTGTCCAGCCTTCTGCTCGGCACCGCCCCATCCGGCGCCTTGACCGGGACCGGGCAGCTGCTGGTGGTGGCGATCGCCTTTGCCGCAGTGGTCCCGGTGCTGCAGCTGGTGCTCGAACGCCGGCTGCGGCGCAACCGCATCAGGGGGCACGGATGACCCCGCCGAGCCATGGCGCGGCCGTCGCGGCGCTGATCGCCGGCGATCCCGACCTCGCCCGTGCCGTCGCCCTGGCCGGCCTGCCGCCGCCGCGCCGGCGCCGGCCGGGCTTCGCCGCCCTGCTGCAGATCATCGTCGAGCAACAGGTCTCGGTGGCCGCCGGCCGCGCCATCTGGGGCCGGCTTCAGGCCGGGCTGGGGCAGGTCGTCCCGGACGCCGTGTTGGCCGCCTCCGAGGATCAGCTGCGCGGCTGCGGGCTCAGCCGGCCGAAGCTGCGCTATGCCCGGGCCCTGGCCGAGGCGCTGGGCGGCGGCGCCCTCGACCTCGATGCCCTGGACGCCCTGCCCGACGGCGAAGCCGTGGCGGCGCTCAGCCGGGTCAAGGGCATCGGCCGCTGGACGGCAGAGATCTATCTGATGTTCGCCCTGGGGCGCCCGGACCTGTGGCCGGCCCACGACATCGCCCTGGCCGAGGGCGTGGCCCGCCTGAAAGGCCTGGCGGCGCGGCCCGACCCCGCCGCGATGGACCGGCTGGCCGCGCCCTGGGCGCCGCTTCGCTCGACCGCGGCGCTGATCGTCTGGCGCTACTACGGCCATGTGAAGCAGAGCCCCAGGCTGCCCGCCTCTTGACCCGCGACCGCCGGCCGTTATGGTCCGCCGCCATGGGGCGTTTCTGGCTGGTCACCAAAGTGCGGCTCTACCGCGTGGTCCTCGCGGCCCAGTGGCGGCTGGAGGCCGCGGCGATCTTCGTCATCCTGCAGCTTTGCCGGCGCTTGGGGGTGGACCGGGCTTCGGCCCTGGGCGGTCGGGTGGCGGCTGCCCTGGGGCCGCGTCTGGGGGTGTCGCGCTACGCCCGCGCCCAGCTGGCCGCCGCCCTGCCGGCATCCGACGCCGAGGGCCGCGAGGCGCTGGTCGGCGCGGTGTGGCGCAATCTCGGCCGCTATTTCACCGAATATGCCCATCTGGCGGAGATCTGGCCGCCCGCCGTCGATCCCCAGGCCCTGACCCGGATCGCGATCGCCCCAGAGGTGATCGACCGCTTTGTCGCCCTGCGCGAGGATGGCCGCCCGGCAATCCTGTTCACCGGCCATATCGGGAACTGGGAATTGCTGCCGGTAGGCGCTGCCCGCTTCGGCCTCGATCTGGCGGTGATGTTCCGCCGGCCCAACAACCCCTATGCCGAAAAAGTCCTGCTGGCGATCCGCGGCGCCGCCATGGGCGAACTGATCCCGGCCGGCTTCCAGGCCGGACTGGCGGCCGCCCGGGTGCTCGAGGCCGGCGGCCACCTGGGGATGCTGGTCGACCAGCATTTCAGCCGCGGGCCCGCCG
>JAJFJE010000143.1 GCA_021774355.1 Alphaproteobacteria bacterium | reverse complement strand
CATAGCTGTAGGCCCCCACCGCGTAGAAGGCGACATAGCCAAGATCGAGCAGGCCGGCCAGGCCGACCACGATGTTGAGCCCCCAGGCCAGCATCACATAGGTCAGGATCTGGATCCCGACGCTGAGCAGATAGGGATTGGCAAGCGGGGTCAGGGGCAGGATCGCCGCCACGCCCAGCAGCGCCACACCCAGCAGCGTCGTCAGCAGGCGGCGGTATTGCGCGATCTGGGCCGCAGTCCGGCGCAAGGGCTGCACCGGCCGGCGGCGCCAGAACAGCACCAGGCAGCGCACGGCAAGCCCGATCCCGGCACCGATGGCCAGCACCGACAGCAGCGTGTCGAGCGGCAGGACCAGCCCGGCCGCCGCCAGGCCGGCGGCCAGGGCCAGGGCCGGGAGCGGCAGGCGCCGCTCGGCCAGCCCCAGGGCAAAGCGGGCGGCAAAGGCCAGCAGCACGGCAATCGCGACATCGGTCAGGCGGGTGCGGATCACCAGCGTGGTGCCCGCCTCGGCGGCATGCAGGCCGACAATCGGCCCGGCCAGCGCCATCACCACCAGGGCCAGCAAGGCGGCTTCCCGAAGCGCCCCAAGTATGGCCGTCTCGCGGCTGTCCACAGCGGCGGCCGCCATCACACCTTCTCGATCTCGGGCCGGCCGAGCAGCCCGCTGGGCCGGAAGATCAGCACCAGAACCAGCACGACAAACGCCGCGACATCCTTGTAGGCGGTGGAGAAATAGCCCGAGAAAAAGGCCTCGATCAGGCCGATCAGCAGGCCGCCGAGGACCGCCCCGGGCAGCGACCCGATGCCACCCAGAACAGCCGCGGTAAAGGCCTTCACCCCGGCGACGAAGCCGATATAGAAGTCGATCACGCCAATCCGCAGGGTGATCAGCATGCCGGCGACGGCGGCCAGCGCGGCCCCGATCACGAAGGTCGTGGCAATCGTCCGGTCGACATTGATCCCGAGCAGGGCGGCCATGGTGCGGTCCTGCTCGCAGGCCCGCTGGGCGCGCCCCAGGGGCGTGCGGGCAATCATGTAGGTGAAGCCGGCCATCAGGGCCACCGTCGTCACCAGGATCAGGATCTGGACATAGGACAACGACACGCTATAGCCCGGGAGATCCATCAGGGTGAGCTTGCCCTGGATGATCGGCGGGATCGCTTTATTGCGCGCGCCCTGGGCGATCTGGACGAAATTCTGCAGGAAGATCGACATGCCGATGGCCGAGATCAGCGGTGCCAGGCGAAACGAGTTGCGCAACGGCCGGTAGGCCAGACGCTCGACCGCCCAGCCATAGACGCCGGTGATCGCCATCGCCATCACCAACACCATCAGCAGGCCGAGGGGCGCCCAGGACGCCCCGGCAAGGCCCAGGACGAGAATGCCGATCACCGACAGAAACGCGCCGATCATGTAGATATCGCCATGGGCGAAATTGATCATGCCGATGATCCCGTAGACCATCGTGTAGCCGATCGCGATCAGGGCGTAGATTGCCCCCAGCGAAATGCCATTGATCAATTGGTCGAGAAATTTCGCGACTTCGAGTGCCATCGCCTAGCCCTCCACGCCGATGGTGGAAGGGTGTCCACGCCTCATGGTTCGTCGCAAAGCCCCACCCCCTGGAACTGCCGTCCGAAACGGCGTCGCCGACCTGTCCTGCAAAGACGGTAACGTCAGTCCCGCACCGCGGCAACCGTCCCTTGCCACTTGTCCCGAGACAATTTCCCGGGTCTGTCGCGGCGACGCTTACCGCCCCTGGCGATGGCGAAGGGCGGTCGCCAGTTCGGCCGGGGTCAATTGCAGCGCCACAACCAGCTGGTAGTCGGCCGGTGCGGCACCGGCCAGGGGCACCGACAGGCTGGCATAGGCGACCTCGCCGCCATCCTGGTCCGTGCCCAGCTTGACCGCGGCGGTCACCGGCACCCGCTCGATCAGCGTCTGGTCGCTCCGGCGGACCAGGGCGACGATCAGCGGGACCTCGATGACGCTCAGGTCCCGGCCGGCCGGGCCGCGCCGGACATAGACCGAAACGGCGACTTCGGCGGTCACCTTGTCGCCCTCTGCGGCGGCACAGGCCGCCTCGGTATCCACCAGTTCCAGGCTGTAGGCGACGCTTTCCGGGCCGGCCAGGGCGCCCTCGCCATAGACCACGAGATCGGCGGCGGCGGCCAGCAGGCCGACATGGGGGCACGGATTCAGGACGATCTGGGCCGTCTTGGCATCCTTGTCGTCATCCGACGAACAGCCGGCCAGAACCAGGCCGGCACCCAGCAGGACGGCCGCCGTGCAGCCGGCCGAACGGGCCAGGCGCCCCCGCGATTGCCGCCCCGATATGGCCATCCTGCGCTTTCCTTCTTGCCGATCGGCGGATTAAGTTCGAACGCCGCTGCCCGACACTCGGGCCGCATGCTAGTGAAGGCCGGGGCAGGCGACAAGGGATGCCGCTGCCCGCGCCACCGCGCGAAGGACACCGATGACGCCGCCGCCATTGACCATCCTGTTGGCCGCCCCGCGTGGATTCTGCGCCGGGGTCGACCGGGCGATCCAGATCGTCGAGCTGGCGCTGGCCCGTTTCGGGGCGCCGATCTATGTCCGCCACGAGATCGTCCATAACCGCACGGTGGTGGCGACCCTGGAAGCCAAGGGCGCGGTATTCGTCGAGGAACTGGACGAGGTCCCGGCCGATGCCCGGGTGGTGTTCTCCGCCCATGGCGTGCCCAAAGCGGTCCCGGCCGAGGCGGCGCGCCGCAGCCTGGTCTATTTTGACGCCACCTGCCCCCTGGTGTCGAAGGTCCATGTCGAGGCCGAACGGCTTCACGCCGACGGCTATCACCTGCTGATGATCGGCCATCAGGGTCATCCGGAAGTGATCGGCACCATGGGCCAGTTGCCCGATGGCGCCATCGCCCTGGTCGAGACCATCGGCGACGCCCGGCGGGTCGCGGTACCCGATCCGGCGCGGGTCGCCTTCATCACCCAGACCACCCTGTCGGTCGACGATACGGCCGCCATCGTGGCGGTGCTGCAGGACCGCTTCCCGGCCCTGCGCAGCCCCCACAAGGAAGATATCTGCTATGCCACGACCAACCGCCAGGAGGCGGTCAAGGTGATCGCGCCGCGCTGCGACGCCCTGATCGTCATCGGGGCGCCCAACTCGTCAAACTCGGTGCGGCTGGTCGAGGTCGGGGCCAAGGCCGGGGTCGCCCGGGCGATGCGCATCCAGGACGTCTCCGAACTCGACTGGTCGTTGCTCGACGGTGCCCGCACGGTGGGCATCACCGCCGGCGCCTCCGCCCCCGAGCAGTTGGTCGAGGAGTTGATTGCCGCCTTCCGGGCGCGCTTCGCGGTGGTGGTGGAAGAAATCTCGGTGCGTGCCGAAGACACCCGCTTCAAGCTGCCCCGCGCGCTTTCCGCCTGACCGACCATGGCCGTCTATACCGATGTCGACGACGAAGCGCTCGCTGCCTTCCTCACCGAATACGGCCTGGGCGAAGTGCTCAGCTTCAAGGGCATCGTCGAGGGCGTGGAGAATTCCAACTACCTGCTCGAGACCAGTCGCGGGCGCTATATCCTGACCCTGTTCGAAAAGCGCGTGGCCGAGGCCGACCTGCCCTTTTTCGTCGGCCTGCTCGACCACCTGGCGCTGAACGGCCTGTCCTGCCCGACGCCGATTCACGGCCGCGACGGCCGGGCCCTGCGCCGGCTCGCCGGGCGGCCCGCGATCGTCGTGAGCTTCCTGACCGGGGTGTCGCCGCGGCGCCCCGATGTCCGGCAATGTGCCAGCCTGGGCCGGGTCCTTGCCGCGCTCCACGAGGCCGGCCGGGGCTTCGCCATGCCCCGGGCCAATGCCCTGTCGCTGGACGGCTGGCGGCGCCTGGCCGCCCAGACCCGGGCCGGCGCCGACACGGTTCGGGCCGGCCTGGCCCAGGCGATCGACGACGAGCTTGCGGCGCTCGGCCGCCTGTGGCCCGGGGACCTGCCCCAGGGCATCATCCACGGCGACCTGTTTCCCGATAACGTGTTCTTTGTCGGCGGCGATGTCTCCGGGGTGATCGACTTCTACTTCGCCTGCAACGACGCCCTGGCCTATGACCTGGCGGTGTGCCTCAACGCCTGGTGCTTCGAACCGGACGGGGCGTTCAACGCGACCAAGGCCCGGGCCCTGGCCCGCGCCTATGACGCCGCCCGCCCGCTCGCCCCGGCCGAACGCCGCGCCCTGCCGGTGCTCTGCCGGGGGGCGGCGCTGCGCTTCCTGCTGACCCGCCTTTACGACTGGGTGAACCAGGTCCCGGGCGCCATGGTCCGGCCCAAGGACCCGCTGGAATATCTGATCAAGCTGCGCTTCCACCAAGGCGCCACCGGAGCTGGAACCTATGGTCTCGACTGACGACGACACGGCCGCCATCGCGATCCACACCGACGGCGCCTGCCTGGGCAATCCCGGCCCGGGCGGCTGGGCGGCGCTGCTGCGGACCGGCCGCCACGAACGGGAACTGGTCGGCGCCGAACCCGACACGACCAACAACCGGATGGAACTGATGGCCGCCATCGCCGCCCTCGAGGCGCTGAAGCGGCCGGCCGCCGTGACCCTCTTCACCGACAGCCGCTATGTGATGGATGGCATTACCAAGTGGATCCACGGCTGGAGACGCAATGGGTGGCGCACTGCCGAACGCAAGCCGGTGAAGAACGCCGAGCTGTGGCAGCGCCTCGATTCCGCCCGCCTGGCGCACCAGGTCGAGTGGCGCTGGGTCAAGGGCCATTCCGGCGATCCCCTCAACGAGCGGGTCGACCAGCTGGCCCGGGCCGCCGCCCTGGCGGTCGCCCGGGCCGGATCGAAATAGATCCCCCAGATCACAGCCGCACCGACAGGCTGAAGGCGCCGAACACGTCGTTTTCCTGCTGGCCCCGGAACTCCTTGGTGCGGAACACCTGGGTATAGGTGGCGCGCACCCGGCCCAGGGTCACCGCGGCGCCGATCTGGGCGTCGCCGACGAAATGGTTCTTCTCGACGCTGGCGCTGTCTTCGAACGTGTTGCCGTCCAGGAAGATGTTGCGCGCGACCGCGCGCCCCTCGACGCCGCCGAAGACATACCATTCCAGGCTCTTGACCGGCCGGAAATAGCCGGTGCCGGCAAGCGCGGGGCGAATGCGCGGCGGCCCCCAGTCGCTGGTGACGTCGTTGCCGAAACGCACCAGCGCCCCCGCCGAGGCGTAGGTGAAGACATTGCCCACGGTGGCGCCGACATGGGGCAGCAGGTCGAAGCCACGCCCGCCGGGGGACATCTCCAGGGCAACC
>JAJFJE010000142.1 GCA_021774355.1 Alphaproteobacteria bacterium | reverse complement strand
TTAAAGGAACATGGGTTTGCAAAAATGGCGTCGCTGCCGGTGGCAACGCTGCGGCTGCCGTTTGAATCGGTCGACGACTATCTTGCAAGCCTCAAGCCCAATATGCGCAAAGACCTGCGTCGAAAAATCAATAAGTCAAAGCACGTTGGTGTTGAGGTTCTGGATAACATAGATGACGTCGAGGACGATCTGATCGCACTGTATCGATCGACGCATGAAGTCCGCAAAGCCAGCTACGATGATTTCGATGAAGTGCCTGACAGCTATTTCGGCGAAGTTATGCGTGCCCTTGGTGGAACCGCACGCGTGATGGTGTTTCGCGTCGAAGGCAAGATTGTCGGCTTTAGTCTGTTCATGGAAGAAGACAATCGTTTGATTGGCAAATTCATTGGTCTCGACTACAGCTATGCGCGCAAGTACAACCTTTACTTCGTCAACTGGATTGCGAGCGTGCGGTACTGTTTGGACAATAAAATCGCAATGATGCAGGTCGGCCAGACGACGTACGGCTTGAAAGCGCGCCTTGGCTGCAAACTCAAGCGTTCCTGGATCTACTTTAAGCACACCGGTCCAATTCTTGGTCCCGTATTCCGCGCTTTTGGACCGCACATGGCACTTGATCAAACCAATGCCGAGTTGCAAGCGCTTGTGCAGGAGGAATTGTACCTGCCGGTAGCTGCATGATTCTGCTTAAGCTCAGAATTCTGAAATTTGCTTATGTGTTTCAACGAGGTTTGTGCAACTGCCGATACGAAAATCTTTGCTATTTGTTTGCCCAACGGCCTAGACTCGCCCGATAGTTAAAGCCAGTACTGAGTCGCCTGTTCGGCGTTGTCATCGTCAGCCTGGGTCTACGGCCCACCACGCGAGCAATGGAGCTCTTGCGCTATGTTCAAGTCAGCCAGACAGACGTTCGCAGCGCTCCTGATCGCAGCCGGAACCGCCGCAACCGCGACAGCCGCTGTCGCTGGTGGAGATGCTAAAGGCATTTGGATCGATCACACGGGCCGGGGCGCCGTTGAAATAAAAAACTGCGACGGCAAACTTTGCGGCCATGTGGTCTGGGTTGATGCTGGCCAACCGAAGGAAGCTTGCGGCAAGGCGATTATTGGCGACGTGAAATCTGTTGGTGATGGCAAGTGGGACAATGGCTGGATTTATGATCCCGAACTCGATTCCGAATTCGACGTCGAGATCACTCCGCTCGCTAACGGTACATTACAGGTGATGGGCTATGCCGGCCTCAAGACGTTGAGCGAAACCATGATCTGGAAGCGCGCGCCCGCAGACCTGAAGCGCTGTGTTTCTGTCGGCACTGTGGCGGTTGCCGAGTAAGGCTTCTGACGGACGGGTTGGATTGACTACTACTTCTTCACCACCTTCTTCTTTGCTGTCTTCTTCGGCGTCGCGTAGCGCTCGACGCATTGCTGTTGCGTGAACTTGTTGACGGCTTTGATGATTTGGCCGTGGAAAATGCCTATGCTGTCCTCTAGCCGAACCGTCGTCCAGATTAGACCTTCGAGCATGCCCGGGCCTTGCACGTCTTTCACCTTTAGCCAGGCTTTGTAAGCGCGACCATTTTTAAACTTGATTTTCGGTGCTAACACCACGCGTACCGGCTTGAGACCGTCTTCCGTTTCGACGCGGCAATTGACGGTGTGCTGTGGCAAAAACAGTTTGTACTTCGGCGCTGTCATAGCGGATGCAATGAGGCTGCGGTCGAGTTTCAGATCAATCGTGCATTGTGCGTCGCCAAAACCCCATTTGAGGCTTTTCGTGCCTGCACCCTTTTTGATCTTGTTCCGATCCCAAGTTTTATTGATCTTGCAGGCGATGGGTTTGCCTTTCGGCGACTTGGACAGGATCGCCTGACAGAGCTGCTTTTCGCAGGCCTTCAGTTTGGCTTTTTCGCCCTTGATTGCCTCGATCGCTGATGCCGGCAACGCCAATGCACTGCACGCAATCAAATAGACAGCAGTCTGAGTTATAAGCCAAGCGCCGCGCCCATCACGCCGTCCAGCGGTTTGCTGATCTGTGTTGGCTTGGCTCGTCTTCCCCCGGTGGAGCGTCATGGTCAGTCCTTGATTCGTTCGATTTGCTATAGCTGGTGGTCTCATAAACAACGGATTGGGCCAGGATGGGGCTTGGAGAAAGTCGATTGGATGACACTGCTTGTTCAAGAAGTATAAGGCCAGGTCGTCCAGTTCACCAAAGTCCGCTCGCTGCTTCCCCGTGCCGCGGTAGTCGTGGCGGCATTGAATGCTAAGACCCCCCGCAAATCGGACCGTTTCGCGGTCACTCTATCGAATCACGGCAACATTTGGAAAAATGTGCCCGGCCAGCATCCATCCGCCTAGTTAATTAGCAGCAAAAGCCTGTCAGTCGCTTGTCTCGCGAGGTTCTTTGTTACAAATTCGCCCGGTCTTGGCGCTTGAGCCAGATAATGACGCAACAAATTGGAGACGCACTATGAGTGTTGACACGTCTGAAGGCCACAAGGATATGGACTACAGCGAGCACACCCGGACTTATTCCGGGTTTATCAAATTGACCCAGGTCTCAATCGTACTTCTCGTCCTGTTGATGGCCGGGATGTTCTTGTTTCTCGTCTAGTCACTTAAAACCCCGTTGCGGCTTCAGTCGCGCATAATCTGGCGGGGCTACATTTCCATTCCCAGGATGTTTGTTGGCTCGCTCGTTGGGCCCGCATTCGATTTGCGCGAAATCAGGAATATTCATGGTCACGATCGCAGTCACCGCAGAAGATGCTGACGAACCACGTGTCGCGGTGTCGCCCGACACTGTCAAGAAGTTCACCGCTCTTGGATGCACAGTAAAGATCGCGCAGGGCGCGGGTGTGCGCTCTCATTTCTCTGATAACGAATACAAAGACAAAGGCGCGGAGATCGTCGTTGACGCAGACGCCGCGCTCAATGGTGCCGACATCCTGCTGAAGGTGCGCCGTCCAGGTGTCGACGAGTTGTCAAAGTTGAAGCCCGGTGCAGTCGCTGCTGCGATGCTAGACCCCTATGGAGCGAGTGCGGAACTGGCACCCTTGGCGGCCACGGGCGTGTCTCTGTTCTCGATGGAATTTATGCCGCGCATTACACGCGCGCAGTCAATGGACGTATTGTCGAGCCAGGCCAACCTTGCCGGATACAAAGCCGTTATCGATGGCGCCGCACTGTTCGGCCAGGCGATGCCAATGATGATGACGGCGGCAGGCACTGTTCCAGCAGCCAGGACATTCGTTATGGGGGCAGGCGTTGCCGGTCTTCAGGCCATTGCGACTGCCAAACGTCTCGGCGCCATCGTGACGGCGACCGACGTTCGCCCAGCAGCAAAAGAACAAGTCGCCTCGCTTGGCGGAAAGTTTGTTGCCGT
>JAJFJE010000141.1 GCA_021774355.1 Alphaproteobacteria bacterium | reverse complement strand
GACCCGCGCCTTCCTGCAACTGACCGTCGGCTGGTTCCTCGACGACCCGCGCCTGTCGCTGATCCAAACGCCCCACCATTTCTATTCGCCGGATCCGTTCGAACGCAATCTCGAGGGTGGGCGCTGGGTGCCCAACGAGGGCGAGCTGTTCTACGGGCCGGTACAGCAGGGCAATGACCTCTGGAACGCCGCCTTCTTTTGCGGCTCCTGCGCTGTGATCCGGCGCAGTGCCCTCGAGGATATCGGCGGCTTCGCCGTCGAGACGGTCACCGAGGACGCTCATACCGCGTTGAAGCTGCAGCGCCATGGCTGGAACACGGCCTATCTCAATATCCGCCTGGCGGCCGGTCTCGCCACCGAGCGGCTGGCGGTCCATATCGGCCAGCGCATGCGCTGGGCGCGCGGCATGACCCAGATCCTGCGCCGCGACAATCCCCTCTCCGGGCCGGGCCTGACGCTGTCGCAGCGGCTCTGCTATCTCAGCGCCATGCTGCATTTCCAGTTCGCCTTGCCCCGCCTGGTGTTTCTCACCGCGCCGCTGGTCTATCTGCTGCTCGGCCAGAGCATCATCACGGCAGGGGCCGGCACCCTGGTCGCCTATGCCCTGCCGCATCTGTTCCACTCGGTGATGACCACCCGGCGCATCCATGGCCGCGAGCGCCTGACCTTCCTGGGCGAGATCTACGAGACCGTGCTTGCCTTCTACCTGGTCGGCGTCACGGTGCGGACCTTCCTGGACCCCCGTGCGGGCAAGTTCAACGTCACCCACAAGGGCGGCCTGATCCCGCAGGATTATTTCGACGCCCGGATCGTCCGCCCGCACATGGTGACCGCGGGGCTGCTGGTCCTCGGCTGCCTCCTGGGGGCAATCAAGCTGGTCTTCTGGAAGACCTATGGCGCCGACCCGTTCTCTCTTGTCCTGAACATCACCTGGGCCGGTTTCAGCCTGGTCATCCTGCTCGGCGCCATTGCCGTCGGGCGCGAGGCCCGGCAGGTCAGGCGGGCGTTCCGGGTCGACTTGCGCGTGCCGGCGGCAATCCACCTCGAGGATGGACATATCGTGACTTGCGAGACCGAGAATCTGTCGATGGGCGGGGTCGCTATTCTGCTGCCGCCGGGGGTCGCCCTTGGCGACGCCGAGGTGAGCCATGTGGAACTGCCCTGCGGCGAGAGCACGGCGACCTTCCCGGTCCGGCTGGTGCGCCGCGGCAGCGGGAGCATCGGCCTGCATTTCGAGGAGATGCCCCTGCACCAGCGGCGCGATCTGGTGCGGGCCGTGCTCGGCCGTTGCGACGCCTGGACCCCGGAGACGCGGCGCGTCGTGCCGGCCCCGGTGATCCACTCCCTGTTGCTGATCATCCGCTCGATCTTCCGGCTGTTTTTCCACCGCCGCGGCCTCGCCGCCCTGGCCGCCGTGATTCTCGCCGGTGCCTTGACAGGCGCCGGGTCGCCGGCGCGGGCCCAGGCGGACGCCATGGCCATGGAAGCGCCGGACGACGCGACACCGCCCGCCGACACCCCGCCGGCCCCCGCACCCTTTGCCCCGGCCGCCGCGCCATCCGGGCCGGTGCGCAACCTGGTGGTCACCTTCAAGGACATGGGGGCGACCAATCCGCTGCGCCTGATCGGCGTCCATGGCGAGGCCTGGCTGCCCTTCAGCCTGCGCCGGGACGAGGTCGTCACGGCGGCGAAACTGACCCTGACACTCGGCTATTCGCCGGCATTGCTGCCCGAACTCAGCCACATGGCGGTCTTCGTCAATGGCGAGTTGACGGGCACCATTCAACTGGTCAAGGAACGCTCTGGCGGCGTCACGGTGACCTTTCCCATCAATCCTGCTTTGTTCGTGGCCGACAACAAGCTCAACCTCCAATTCATCGCCCATTATACCCGGGACTGCGAAGACCCCCTGCATTCCACCCTGTGGAGCCAGGTCAGCAACGTCAAATCGCTGCTCGAACTGACCGTCCAGAGGTTGCCGGCCCGGGACGATCTGGCCAGCCTGCCGGCGCCCTTCTTCGATACGGGCGACATGCGGCCATTGTCCCTGCCATTTGTGCTGGCGGGCCGTCCGTCGGACGGAACGCTCAAGGCCGGGGCCGCCGTTGCCGCCTATTTCGGTGCCAGGGCCGGCGGGCGGGGCTTCGCCTTCCCGGTGGTCCAGGACAGGCTGCCGGCCGACGATGCGGTGGTCGTGACCACCGCTGATCAGGCCATACCGGGCCTGACCCTGCCGCCGCTCAACGGGCCGACCCTGGCGGTGGTGCCCAATCCGGCGGCACCCGACCATCTGCTGCTGCTGGTTCTGGGGCGCACCGATCAGGAACTCATGGCTGCCGCCGATACCCTGGCGATCGGCAGCCAGGCCCTGAGCGGCGCGTCGGCGACCGTCGGGGCACCGCGAATGCCGCCGCGCGAGCCTTATGACGCACCGCGTTGGCTGCCCACCGACCGACCGGTCAAGCTGGGCGAACTTGCCGATCCTTTGGCACTACAAGGGACCGGGCTGTACATCGGCACCCTGGCTGCCGATTTCCGCTCGGCGCCCGATCTGTTCAGCTGGGGCCGGGACGGGATTCCCCTGCGCCTGCGCTATCGCTATCCCAATGGCGACTGGCTGGCCCGCGACCTCTCCCGTCTCGACGTCGGGATCAACCGCAAATTCATCAAGGCCCTGCCGGTGGCGGGCCCGGGGCGGCTGGATGATCTGCGCAATGTGGTCGACGACGACTTCGTGCTGAACGAGGCGACGGTATGGATCCCGCCCTACCAGATCTTCGGCCAAAACCAGCTGCAATTCCTGTTTGACCTCAAGTCGAACAAGAAGGGCGCGTGCCAGAGCTATCTGCCTACCGACGTCCGCAGCGCGATCGATCCGGACTCGACCATCGACCTCAGCGGCATCCATCATTTCGCCCGCTTCCCCAATCTCGGTTTCTTTACCGGTGCCAGCTTCCCCTTCACCCGCATGGCCGATTTCAGCGAGACGGCCGTGATTCTGAGCGCGCAGCCCACAGCGCCGGAGATCGAGGCGTTCCTGGTCCTGATGGGCCGGGCAGGCGACGCCACGGGCGTGCCGCCGACCGGCCTGGCCATCGTCCGCGGCGGCGTCGACACCGGCCAGCTGCACGGACGGGATATCCTGGTGGTCGGATCCTTGGGCCTGGCGGCGACCCTGGGTGACCTGCTGGCGGACGCCCCGTTCCAGGTCGACGACGACATGCTGCGGGTGGCCGCCGCCGGTCCGCTCGAAAGCCTGTACCGCTATGTCGGGGGCGGCGAGGGCGACACGGCCGGCGATCCGGACCATGTGCTGGTCGCGGCCAATGATTTCACCGGCCTGGTCAGTTTCCGCTCGCCCTATGATTCGGACCGGGTGGTGGTCGCGGTTCTCGCGGCCCGGGCCGAAGCCCTGCCGGCGGTGGTCTACGCCCTGCGGGACCCCGGGCAGAGTGCCGAGGTCGGCGGCGATCTGGCGATTCTCGGCGCCAATGGTTACAGCAGCTACAGCGTCGGGGACCGTTTCTGGCGCGGCGACCTGCCGCTGCTGACCGCCCTGCGCTGGTACCTCAGCGAGCGCCCGTTGCTGATGATCCTGCTGGTGCTGGCCGCGATCGGCCTGTTGACGATCCCGGTCTATCGGGCCTTCGCGGCCCTCGCCCGGCGGCGCCTGCGCCGCCACGGAGACGAGCCATGACCCGACGGCGCGCATGTCTCGTTCCGGCCGGGCTGGGCGCCGGTCTGATCCTGCTGTCGGTGGCCGATGGGCTTGCACAGGGCGCCGAAAATGCGCCGCTGCCGTTGTTCCTGTCTGACCAGGCCGGGGCGGGTGCCGTCACGCCCCCGGCCAGCCTCCGGCCCGACCGATCGCCGGCGCCTCCCGCCGCGGTGGAACCTGCCGCGGGAGAACCGGCCGAGGTCGCGCCCCAGGAGATGCCGGCCGCGCGACCGGAGGCCGTCGATACCCCGCCCCAGGCCATTGCGCCGCTGCTCGATCAGGTTGCCTTCTGGCGCCAGCGCGGCCGCGGCGACATGGCCCAGCAGGCCGCCGACCGGGCCTTGTCGATCGCCCCGGATAATCTCGACGTGCTGTTCCAGGCTGGCCTGATCGCGGCTGAATCCGGCCAGGTTGACCAGGCCAACCGGCATCTCGCCAGGCTTCGGGCCCTGGCCCCGACCGATCCGCGCACGGTGCGGCTGGGGCTGGCCATTACGCGCGGGGTCATCCCCAAGACCCTGATCGCCCAGGCGCGGGCCTTGTCTGCCAAGGGCCGGTCTGAAGAGGCCGCCGCAGCCTATCGCCAGGCCTTCAGCAATCTGCCGCCGCCAATCGAATATGCCCGGGAATACTACATGACCCTGGGGGGCACCGAGCGGGGCTGGTCGGTGGCCCGGGACGGCCTCGCCGGCCTGGCCCGCCGGGCGCCGGACGATATCGGGCTGCAGATCGCCTATGGCCAGGTGCTGACCTACCGGGAATCCGGGCGGCGCGATGGCATTGCCCTGCTGTCCCATTACGCCGGGGATCATGAGGACGCGCTCAATTTCTGGCGTGCGGGCCTGTTGTGGCTGGATGCCGGGGCGCCGGACAATGCGCTGTTCGAGGCCTATCTGGCGCGCTACCCCGGTGACGAGGAAGTTGCTGCCCGCTACCGCGCGCTGACGGCGCCGCTGACCGCGGACACCCCGGAACGGGCGATCTCCCTCGGCCTGGCGGCGGCGGCGGCCAAGCGTCCGACGGCGGCGGCCGGCTATTTCGAGACGGCCCTCCGGCTCGATCCCGGCAATGTCAATGCCATGGCCAATCTGGCCTCGGTGCGGCTGGGGCAGGGCCGCCCGTCCGATGCCCTGACTTTGCTGGAACGGGCGATGGCGGCGGCGCCCGGCCGCCGCGCGGAATTTGCCGAAGCCTATCGCACCGCCCGCTTCCTGGCTGCCTATCAGGAGGCGGTGGCTGCCCTGAAGGCCAGGCGCTATGCCCGCGCCGAACAACTGGCGCGGCCCCTGGCCACCGGCGGCAACAAGGACCAAAGGCTCGCCCAGGGCCTGCTTGCCGATGCCCTGGCGGCCCAGCGCAAGGATGTCGAAGCCGAACGCATTTATCGCCAGGTGCTGAAGGCCCGTCCCGATGACAAGCAGGCCTTGCGGGGGCTTTATGGCGTCCTGATCCGGCGCAACAAGCTGGCCGAGGCAAGGGCACTGGCCGGCCGGCTGCCCGGGGTCGATCGCGCCCAGCTTGCCGGCGGCCTGAACGCCGCGGCCGCAACCCGCCAACGGGCGGCCGCGGAAGATCTGGCCCGCGCCGGCCAGGTCGATGCCGCCTCCCGCAGCTACCAGGGGGCCCTTGCAGCGGCCCCCGGCGACCCCTGGATCCGTCTGTCCTATGCCCGCTTCCTGCTCCACCAGGGCGACGAAACGGCAGCGGCCGGCGTGATGGCGCCGGTATCCGCCGCGCCTGGCGCCGACGCCCTCTATGCCGCGGCACTGTTCGCCGTCGACCGCCGCCGCTTCGACCAGGCGGCGGCGCTGATGGCGCGGGTGCCGGCCGCTCAACGCAGTCCGGCGATGACGGCCTTCGCCCGGGACATCGCCCTGCGCGATACCATTGCCCGGGCGCGCAGCCTCGACGAGGCCGGCAATCGCGGCCAGGCGATCGCCTTGTTGCGGGGCCTGTCGACACGCACCGACCTGCTGCCGGCGACCCGCGGGGAATTGGCCTCGGCGCTCTATGACATGGGCGACAGCGAAGGCGCGCTGTGGCTGGTCCGCTCCGAACTGGGCCGGGGCATCGCCCAGAGCGGGCAGGTGACGGACTATGCCGCGCTGGCCGGGGTGCTGGCCCGCGACGGGCGGGATGGCGAGGCCCGGGCCCTGTTGCAGCGTCTGCAGCCGCTGGCCCGCAGCGCCACGGACCGGCGGGTGCTCCAGGATCTGCGCAACAGCCTGGCGGCGCAGCGGGCCGATCAATTGCGCCTTCAGGGGCGCCTGGCCGATGCCTATGACGAACTGGCGCCGGCCCTGCAGGCCGAGCCGGACGACCCGGTGCTGCTTGCTGCGCTGGCCCGGCTCTATGCCACAGGCCAGCGATATCCCGAGGCGGCGACGCTTTACGAGCGGCTTCTGGCGCACCAGCCGAACAATCCGGACCTGGCGCTGCAGGCGGCCAATGTCGCCATTGACGGCGGCGCCTTCGAGCGCGCCCACGCTCTGATCGACCCCCTGCTTCAACGCCCGCAGCCGAGCGCCCGGGCCTATTTCCTGGCGGGCCGGCTGGCCCGGGCGGAAGGCGACGTGGCCGGCGCGATCGAAGCGCTGGAACGGGCACGCGACCTGCGTGCCGCGGAACTGGGCGTGACCCGGCCGACCGCGACTCCGGTGCCTGCGGGGGCGGTGACCCCGGGGGGCAATCCGTTTCGCAGTGGCGGCGGGCCGGCCCCCGCAGCGGTCCCCGTGGCCGCGGCACCCCCGCCGCCACCGGCCGCCACGGTCTATCTGCCCGGCAGCTTCGCCGACCATCTGTCCCTGGCGGGGGCCACGTCGGGCCAGACCGTGCTTAATGATTTCGGGCGTGGCGAGGCGGCGCCGGGCGCCCGCGGCGCGGCACCCCAGCCGGCCGTGCCGGTGCTGTATCGGCCCAGCACCCTTGCCATGGCGGATGCCGGCGACCCCCTGGCACGCGATATCGACGGGGCCCTGGGCGAACTGCGCCGCGTCGTCGCACCCGAGGCCTATGGCGACCTGGCCTTCCGCTATCGCACCGGGGAAAGCGGCCTCAGCCGCCTGACCGAACTTGGCAATACCACCTCGTTCACCTTCTCGCCGGGCAATACCGGCCGCCTGACGGTGGC
Source organism: Alphaproteobacteria bacterium (assembly GCA_021774355.1). Taxonomy (GTDB): domain Bacteria; phylum Pseudomonadota; class Alphaproteobacteria; order Zavarziniales; family Zavarziniaceae; genus JAJFJE01. The sequence goes on along the minus strand of JAJFJE010000141.1, from coordinate 3,501 downwards.
GGCGCGGCCGGTCTTCGTCGACGCCGGAAAGGCCAATCTGGCCAGTCGCCGGCGGTTCGGCAGCAACCCGCTGCTGGCACCGGCCAAGCCGTTGGACCCGGGCAACCAGGACGATTTCGGCCTGGCCCTGTCGGCCAGTTATGCCCTGTCCGACTTCACCGTCGATGTCGGCACCACGCCGCTCGGCTTTCGCTTCACCCGGCCCCAAGGCGGCGTGACATGGGCACCGGCCCTGACCGACGCCCTGCGCCTCAAGGTCACGGTCGACCGTCGCTCGGTAACCGACAGCGTGCTCGCCTATGCCGGGGCCAAGGACCCGCTGTCCGGGCGGAAATGGGGCGGGGTCATGCGCACCGGCGGCGAAGCCGGCCTCTATTACGACCAGCCGGATGGCGGCGCCTATGGCGCGGTCGGCTACCACCGCTATGACGGTACCCGGGTGGCCGGGAACGCCGCCTGGAACGGCACCTTCGGCGCCTATCTGCGGCCCTACCGCACGCCGACCGCGCAGTTGCAGGTCGGCGCGGCCTTCACCTACATGAATTTCAACAAGAACCTCAGCCAGTTCACGCTCGGCCACGGGGGCTATTTCAGTCCCCAGAACTATTTCTCCCTGGGCCTGCCGGTGTCCTATCAGACGACCGTCCGGGACTGGCGCTTCGAGGTCGGCGGCGCCCTGGGCTACCAGCGCTTCCGCCAGGAAAAGGCACCCTATTTCCCCGGCAACGGGGCGCTCCAGGGGGCGCTCGAGGCCCGTGCCGCAGCCAATCCGGCCGCCAAGCTGCCGACCGCCTATGGCGCCACCACCACCAGCGGCATCGGCGCCAGCGCCAAAGGCCGCTTCGAATACGACCTCGGCCCCGGAACCACCCTCGGCGGTGCCGTCGGCTTCGATAATTCGGGCGACTGGCACGAGACCACCGGCCAGGTCTTCCTGCGTTACAACTTCGGAAATTGGGAATGATGCAGATGGATAACCCGGCGGTCGCTCCGGTGCTGGAGGCGGCACCTCTCGAGACCGCGGCCTATTGTGCGGCACGGCGCGGCAGTGCCCAGTGGCGTGCCTTTCTCAAGGCCTTGGCCATGACCTTCGACGAGACGGTCGAGACCGCGGATGCCCACGCCTTTCTGCGCGAGGTCGGGGCAGCCATGGCGCGGTCCCTGCCGCTGCCGCGGGTGGCGACCCTGGAAGCCCTGGAGGACGCGATGAATGCCCGCTGGGACGCGCTCGACTGGGGCTGGGTCCGCCTGCGCGAGGCCGATGGCGCCGTCGTGATCGTCCACGGCGCCAGTCCCACCCGCTTTGCCGAGGATGCCGAAGGCCACTGGACCCGGGCGGCGGTACCGGTGCTGGAGGGGGTCTACGGCTATTGGTTCCAAGCCCAGCAGGGGCCGTCGCACCTGCAGGTGAAGCTGGTGGCCGAGCCGACCGAACCCCTGGTCCTGCGCTACGGGCGCTGAGCCGTTGCGTGCCCTTGCCGGAATCCTGGTCGCCGGCCTGCTGCTGGCGGCTCCCTCGTGCTGGGCTCTCGACCGCGCGGCCTGGGCGCAGGCCAAGGCCCGCCTGGTCGAGGCGGATGGCCGGGTGGTCGATCGCGACAATGGCGGCGTCAGCCATTCGGAAGGCCAGGGCTATGCCATGATTCTCGCCGAGGCGGCCGGCGACCGGGCCGGATTCGAGCAGATCTGGGCCTGGACCGAGCAGCATCTGGCGCGCCGGGACCTGCGGCTCTTCGTCTGGAAGTTCGACCCGGGGACAACGCCGCCGGTCGCCCAGACCAACAATGCCACCGATGGCGACATTCTGATCGCCTGGGCCCTGCTGCGGGCGGCCGAACGCTGGGGCGTGCCGGACTATGCCGCCGCCTCGTCCGAGATCCGGTCGGCCATTCGCCTCGCCCTGGTGCGGCGGGTGGCGGGACGGACCGTGCTCTTGCCCGGCGTGGAAGGCTTCGACCATGACGGCGCCGTCATCCTCAACCCGTCCTATCTGATCGTGCCGGCGCTCAAGGCTTTTGCCAGGGCGGAGCCCGCGGCCGGCTGGGACATGGTGCTGGAGGATGGCCTCGCCCTGCTGCGCGACGCCCGCTTCGGACGCCATGCCCTCAATCCCGACTGGCTGCGCCTCGGTGCCGACGGAGCCCTGGCGCCGGCCCCGGACCGGCCGGCCCGGTTTGGTTACGATGCCATAAGGATTCCCCTCTATCTTGCGTGGGGCGGCGAGACCGGCGCCGATCAACTCGGCCCGGTCAGAGCCATGTGGCAGGACCTCGCGGCCCGTGCCGTGCTGCCGCCGGGCTGGGTCGACCTCTGGACCGGCGGTGTTGCCGATTATCCGGCGCCCCAGGGGGCCGTGATGATTGCCCGGCTGGTCGCCGGGGGAATGCCGGCGCCGGCGCCGCCGGGCGAGGCGGATGGTTATTATTCGACCATGCTGGCCCTGCTCGCCATGGTGGCGGCGGACGAGCAGGGGTCGGTTGTTCAGAAAGCCCAGGAATGAGTACGCTTCTTGCCGGTCTGGTCGTCCTCGTCATCGGCGACAGTCATATGGTCCACCGCAACACCCTGATCGACGACCTCCACGAGGCCCTGACAGGGGCCGGCGCGACGGTCTATTCGTTCGGCGCCTGCGGCGCCACGCCGGCCGACTATCTTGCGCCGCACATGACCGATTGCGGCCGGGCCTCGCGCCTTGCGGGGGGCGTCCAGAACACCGAGGAGGCGACGCCCATGCCTGTGTGGAACGCCCGCGCGCTGATTGCCCGTTATCATCCCGACCGGGTGGTGGTGGTCATGGGCGATACCATGGGGGCGTACAAGTCCAACGATTTTCCCAAGGCCTGGATCTGGGACCAGGTCAGTTCCCTCACCGGTGCCCTGAAATCCGCGGGCCTGGCCTGCGACTGGGTCGGGCCGAACTGGGGCAGCGAGGGCGGAAATTTCGGCAAGACCTATGACCGGGTGCGCCAGCTCTCGGACTATCTTTCGGGCCTGGTCGCCCCCTGCCGGTACATCGATTCGACCCGTTTCGCCAAGCCGGGCGAATGGCACACCATCGACGGCCAGCACCTCGATGCGGCCGGTTACCAGGCCTGGGCGGCCGGGATTACCGGCGCCGTGGCGGTACCGATGCCAGCGCCTGCTGCGGCGTCCGAGGCGCCGCTCAGCGGTGCCGAGCCATGGTAGGCTGGCGCGTCGGCCTTGCCTGCGGCCTCGCGCTGCTGGCCGGCGGCCAGCCGGCCGCAGCCGCGGAAGGCAAGCTCTACGAGACCGGCCCATCGGTCGTCTCGGGCTATGTCCGCTTCGTCAATGCCGGGACCGTCGCCGCGACGATCGCCGCCGGTGCCGGAACCGCGGTGCTCGGGACAGCCGACGGCGAGCGCATCGGGACGTTCCAGGCCGTGCCGGCGCGCCAGCCCCTGACCGCGACCATCGGCATGGCCGGGCAGGACGGGGTGGTCACGGTTACCGTCCAGCCCGACGAGTTCGTCACCATCGCCA
>JAJFJE010000015.1 GCA_021774355.1 Alphaproteobacteria bacterium | reverse complement strand
AACCCGTCGGCCAGCGGCGTGGGGCGCAGGCGCTCAAGCACGGGGCGCAGCCCGATGGCGAAGAAGACCAGGGCCCCGGAAGCGACGACACCATATTCCACGAGGGTCTGGCCCTGGGCGACCAGGGCCTCGCCGATCATGGCCTTGCCGCCATAGCCGGCGAGACCGGGAAGGCCGATCGAGAGCGCGCCGACCAGGGCGGTCAGCCAGAGGCCGGGGGTGCTGGCGCCGTCGCGCTGTTCCAGTCCGCCCGCGGCGGCAAACAGGATGCCGGTATAGACGACGTGGCCGGCGCCGAGCAGCACGACTCCGGTGAGCGCCAGCGGCGTGCCGACGCCGACGCCGATGGCCATCACGCCCAATTGGCTGACCAGGCTCCAGGCAATCGCCCGGCGCCAATCCCGCTCGAGCAGCGCGGGCAAGGTGGCGAGCAGGGCGGCGGAAAGGCCCAGCCAGACCAGGATCTCAGCCCCCGGGAACAGCTGGACAAGGGCAACGATCGCCACCTTGGTGGCGAAGGCCGACAGCCACAGGGTGCCGGTCGGGGTCGCCTGGGGATAGGCCCCGACCAGCCAGCCGTGGAACGGCAGCACCGCCGCCTTGACCAGCAGGGCGACCAGGATGGCCCAGGGGCCGATCCCGTCGAGCACCAGCGGCCGCTGGCCCAGGTCGCCGGTCGTGGCGTTGACGGCGATCAGCCCGATCAACAGCAAGGCGCCGGCCAGAATCTGCAACATCAGATAGGTCAGGCCGGCGCGCACGGCGCCGGCCCGGCTGCCGTTCATGATGATCAGCGCCGAGGCCAGGGCGATGATCTCGGTCCAGATCATCAGGCCCGGCAGGGTCAGGGTGAACAGGGCGGCGACCCCGGCCCCGGCCGCGATCAGTCCTGCCGCGCGGTCGAGCCGGCGGATCTGGCTCCAGCCGAACAGCAGCGCCACCAGGGCCGCGACGTGAAAGGCCACGGCCAGGGCGGTCAGGGCGCCGCTGCTTGCGGCCGAAGGGGGCGCCATCGCCATCAGGCCAAGGCTGGCGACAATCCCGACCAGGCCCCAGCGGCTGCCGGCGTGCTGCCGCATGGCGGTGAGGAGGCCGGCCAGGAGCAGGGGCCAGCCGGCCGGCAGGGCCAGCAGGTCGGCCGGCCAGGAGAGATCGAAGCCGGTCATGGCGGACCCTCCAGGACCGGCAGGATGAAGGCGAGGATGGCCGGGGCGGCAAAGAACAGCGCGACGCAGCCGGCCGCCGTCACCAGCGGCGGCAGCAACGCGCTGACCGGCAGTGGGTCGATGTGATAGGGCCACTTGGGCGCCCCGAACACGCCGCGGATGATGATCGGCAGCAGGTAGGAAAGGGTGAGCAAGGTGGACAGGCCGAGCACGGCGATGAGCACCAGGTCCTGCCGCTCCCAGGCCACCGTCAGGAGATAGTATTTCGCCCAGAACCCGGCAAAGGGCGGGACCCCGGCGACACTGAGGCTGGCCACCAGCAGGGCCGCGAAGAGCAGGGGCATGGCGTGGCCGAGACCGTCGAGCTCGGACAGGTATTTGCGGTGGGCGGCGATCTGGATCGCCCCGGCCCCGAAGAACAGGGTGATCTTGCCCCAGGCATGGGCGACCAGCTGCAGAACGCCGGCGGCGATCGCCAGGGGATGGCCCAGGCCGACCGCCAGGGTCACCAGGGCAAGCTGGGCAATGGTGGAATAGGCCAGCCGTGCCTTGAGGTCATTCTTGGTCAGGGCGATCAGCGACGCCGCCACCACCGATGCGGCGGCGACCCACACCAGCCAGGTCCCGACGCCATGGGCCAGGGTATCGATGCCGAAAACATAGACCGCGATCTTGAGCAGGCTGAAGACGCCCGCCTTGACCACGGCGACGGCGTGCAGCAGGGCGCTGACCGGGGTCGGGGCGACCATGGCCGCGGGCAGCCAGCCATGCAGCGGCATCAGCGCGGCCTTGCCGATGCCCCAGGCATAGAGCCCCAGCAGGACGGCCATGGCGCCGTCGTCCAGGTGCCCGCCGAGAATGCCGCCCAGGCGGAAATCCACCGTCCCGGCGACCGCCCAGCTCCACAGGATGGCACCCAGGAACGGCACCAGGGAGGTCCCCAGCAGATAGCCGAGATAGAGCCGGGCGCCGCGGATCGCCACGGGGGTCTGCCAATGCACCACCAGGGGATAGGTGACCAGCGTGAGCATTTCGTAGAACACGAACAGGGTCAGCAGGTTATCGGCGAGGGCCACGCCCATTACCGCCATCAGGGCGAAGGCAAAGCAGGCGTAGAAGCGGGTCTGGTGATGCGCCCGCTCGGCCCGCATATAGCCGGTCGAATAGGACGAGTTCAGCAGCCACAGGCCGCTTGCCACGGCAGCGAAGACAAGGCCCAGGGGCTCGGCGCGCAGGCGCAGGGCAAAGCCGGGCAGGGGCTCGGCCAGCACCAGGGCGGAGGCTGCGGGATCGTAGACGGCAATCTCCAGGGCGGCCCAGGCCGCCAGCGCCAGCGCCGCAACCAGGGTCACGGTCTCGCGGAGATTGGGCCAGCGGCCGGTTCCGACGATCGCCAGCCCGGCAACCAGCGGGATGGCAAGGCCGGCCAGGAGATGAAGCGTCACGGCGTCACCCCCAGGCTGCGGGCCACGGCCGCACCGACGCCGAGCGACCAGCGGCTGTCCACGCCGAGCCAGAGCACGGCCAGGGCAAGGAGCAGCAGGGGCGGCTGGAATATCGCGTGGCCGGGCGGCGGCGGCGGCGGTGCCTTGGGGGCGGGGGCCAACAGGCCGGCCTCGATCACCCGCCAGACATAAACGACCGAGAGCAGGGCAGAGAGCAGGATGGCGATCGCCAGGACGATTTCGCCGCGGCGGAAAGCGATCTCGAGCACCGCGAACTTGGACACGAACCCCGCGGTCAGGGGCACGCCGATCAGGGCCAGGCCGCCGAGCACCAGCATGGCAAAGACCAGCGGCATGGTCCGGGCGAGGCCCGCCAGGGCGTCGAAACGGGCGTGGCCGAACCGCTGGACCACGGCGGCGGCGGCGATGAACAGGCCGCCCTTGATCACCGCATGGTTGATCAGATTGGCCACGGCGGCGGCAATGCCGTCGGCGCCGCCCAGGCCGACCGCGATCAGCATCAGCCCGATATTGGCGACCGACGAATAGGCCAGCAGACGCGTGAGGTCCTGTTCAGCGATGGCCGCCGCCGATCCGAACAGCAGGGCAGCGACACCCAGGGCGGGCAGGACCTGGGACAGGTCGATCCCGCCGATGTGGTTGCCGCCGAAGACGCTGGTCCCCAGGCGGATCACCAGATAAAGCGCGACCTTGGTCGCCGTCATGGCGAGGAAGGTCGAGACCGCGCTCGGGGCGTAGGCATAGGCGTTGGGCAGCCAGCGGTGCAGCGGCACGATGGCGACCTTGAGGCCGAGCCCGACCAGCAGGAAGGCGCCGCCGACCTCGACCGCCCGCGGGCTGGCGCCGGGCAGGCGGGCCGCCATGTCGGCCATGTTCAGGGTGCCGGTGACCATATAGAGGAAGGCGATGCCGATGACGAAGAAGGTCGCGCCCACGGCGCCCAGCACCAGGTAGTCATAGGCGGCGGTGAGGGCCCGGCGGTCCTGGCGCGCGCCCATGGCGATCAGGATGTAGCTGGCCAGCGAGGAAATTTCGAGAAAGACGAAGACGTTGAACAGGTCGCCGGTTGCCGCCATGCCGTTGAGCCCGGCGAGGGCCAGCAGGAAGGCCGCCGTGAAGCGCGCCCGGTCGGTCGGGCGGACGCAATCGACGATGGCCGTCGGCTGGAACCAGGCGACCAGGGCCGCGGCGACCGAGACGATGCTCAGCATGACGGCACTGAGGGCGTCGATGCGATAGACGATGCCGAAAGGCGGCGGCCAGCCACCCAGTTGATGGATGACGACGCTGCCGTCCAGGGTCGCCGCCAGAAGCTGCAGGGCAAGGACGGCGGTCGCCGTGGCGATGGCGAAGGCGGCCGTCCCGACCAGGCGGCCGGGCGGCAGCAATGCCACGATCGGCGCGGTGAGCAGGGGCAGGATGACGACCAGGATCGCGGCTGTGGTCACGGCTGGCTTCCGGCGTCGGGCGAGGGCGGCAGGGTGCTGTCCGTGAGCGGCGCCAATTCCGCCTCGTCGACCGTCCCGAAGGCTTCGCGGATGCGTACCGCCAGGGCCAGGCCGAGGGCCAAAGTGGCCACGGCGACGACGATGGCGGTCAGGATCAGGACCGAGGGCAGCGGATTGACATAGCGGGTGAAGCGCGCGTCAAGGATCGGCGGGCCGGCCCCCAGGGTCTCGCCGATGGCGATATAGAACACGAACACCGAGACCTGGAAGATGCCCAGGCCGATCAGCTTCTTGACCAGATTGCCGGCGGCGATGGTGATGTAGAGCCCGATTACCAGAAGGCTGGCGACCGCCCAGTAGGGCAGCAGGGTGGCGACAGCGTTCATGACCCGCTGCCCCGTCCCGCAAAGCGCTTGAACAGCAGGGCCATGACGCTGCCGACGGTCAGGAAGACGCCGAGTTCGATCAGG